>JAJFVI010000259.1 GCA_021371895.1 Eubacteriales bacterium
AGTATTGGTACAGCAACACCTTCGCTCCTAACGACGAGATCAAGTCTAAGATGGGCAGCTGGTATGCCGATGGCACACAGGTTGTGTTCGCCTGCGGTGGCGGCATCCTGTACAGTTGCATCGCCGCTGCCGAAGAAGGCAATGGCAAGATCATCGGCGTCGATCTGGACCAGGGCTACATTTCTGACCTGATCGTCACCTCGGCTTATAAAAAGCTGACGGTTGCCACCAAGAACCTGCTGGATCTGTATATCGCAAACAACAAAGCCTGGCCGGCGGATGTTGCGGGCGTGAACGTCCATCAGGGCATCAAGGACGGCGCCGTGGGTCTGCCGACCGAAGCTGCTTCCTGGCGTTTCAACACCTTCACGGTGGATGAATACAACGTCGTTTTCAATGCCATCGCCGATGGCACCATCGTTATTAGTGACGATATCACAGCCGCTCCCGCCACGACCAACGTGACCGTCGATTTCCAGAACTAGTTTCCGCGCGCCGGGTCGAGCTTTGCCCGACCCGGCGCTTCTCGGCGAAAAAGCAGAGCCGTTTAACCGGAGCCGCCCATGTAGAGGACGGTAAAGCAACGGAGCGCACGTTTGACCGCCGTTTCGCGCCGCGGGAAGCGCACGCCCGCAGGATTGCTCGGCACGGCTCGCCTTTGAGCTGGGAAAGGCTAGGTACATACTTAGCCTTTTTCATATTCATACCGCCTTGAGATAGGAACGTTCGTGTGCGCCTTGCCACCAGCGTTTATATTTCAGTGCAGCAATGGAATAGAAGGATGAGGAGTGAGCGCATGAGCGAATACGTCATCGAAATGCTCAACATCACCAAACGGTTTCCGGGCATTATCGCCAATGACGATATTACCCTGCAGCTGAAGCAAGGGGAAATCCACGCGCTGCTGGGCGAAAACGGCGCCGGGAAAAGCACGCTGATGAGCGTGCTCTTCGGCTTATACCAGCCGGAAGCCGGCGTGATTAAAAAGGACGGGGAGGTCGTGCAGATCAACGACCCCAACGATGCCAACCATCTCCATATCGGCATGGTACACCAACACTTTAAATTGGTTGAGATCTTTTCGGTGCTGGACAATATTATTCTTGGTGTGGAGCAGACGAAAAACTGCCTTCTGCAAAAGAAGGACGCGCGCCGCAAGGTGATGGAACTCAGCGCGAAATACAACCTGCAGGTCGATCCCGACGCGCTGATCGAGGACATTGGCGTGGGGATGCAGCAGCGCGTAGAGATTATCAAAATGCTCTTCCGCGACAACGACATCCTCATCTTTGACGAGCCAACCGCCGTGCTTACGCCCCAGGAGATTGACGAGTTGATGCAGATCATGCGCAACTTTGCCAAAGAGGGGAAGAGCATTCTTTTTATCACCCATAAACTTAACGAGATCATGGCCGTGGCCGACCGGGTTACGGTGCTGCGCAAGGGCAAATGCGTTGGCACACTGGACGTTGCCGACGCGACCATCGATACACTGGCGGAGATGATGGTCGGCCGCAAGGTAAGTTTCGAAGTACAAAAAAGCGTGGCGCGTGCCAAGCAAGCGATGCTGACGGTGCAAAACCTGATCGTGGCCGGTAAAAACACTGGCAAACACAAGATCAACAACGTGAACTTTATCGTTCACAGCGGCGAGATCATCGGCATTGCGGGTATCGACGGCAATGGTCAAACGGAACTGGTGCATGCGCTGACGGGGCTGATGCCCGTTACCAAAGGGCACATTTACCTCGGAGAGCGCGATATTACCAGCGCCACCGTACGCGAACGCAACGACCTCCACCTCTCTCATATTCCGGAAGATCGGCACAAGCATGGGCTGATTCTGGATTATTCGCTGGCGGAAAACCTAGTGCTTAAAAATTACTATTATCCTAAATACCAGCGTAACGGCTTCCTGCGTTTTGATGAAATTTACCGCCACGCGGATGAATTGATTGCTAAATACGATATCCGAAGCGGACAGGGAGGCGCTACGCGCACCCGAAGCATGAGCGGTGGAAACCAGCAAAAAGCGATTGTCGCCCGGGAACTGGATCTGGACCCGGATGTAATGATTGCCGTACAGCCGACCCGGGGCCTGGACGTCGGAGCGATCGAATATATCCACAAGCAGATTATTGCCGCCAGGGATGCGGGATGCGCCGTGCTGTTGATATCGCTGGAACTGGACGAAGTCATGAGCCTGAGTGACCGGATTCTGGTGATCCATGAAGGCGAGATCGTCGCGGACGTGGACGCGAAATACGCGACCGCCCAAGAGTTGGGGCTGTACATGTCCGGCGCGAGCAGACAGCATATGACGACGGAATGCGAGGTGGAAGTGCAATGAAGAAAAACCGAGGCAACCGCAGCACGCAGGGGCTGATCAGTATATCGGCGTCGCTGCTGTCCATCGCGATTGGACTGCTGGTTGGGTTGGCGCTGCTCTTTATCCTCAATCCGGATCACGCGCTGGATGGTTTCCGCAAGATCCTCGTCACCGGTGTGCTGACCACCGAGAAGCTCGCCAAGGTGCTCTACCAGGCTGCACCTCTGATGTTGTGCGGCCTTTCCGTAGCGTTTGCCTTTAAAACGGGATTGTTTAACATCGGCGCTACGGGCCAGTACACCATAGGCGCGTTCGGCGCGCTTACGGCGGGCATCGCGCTGCAATTGCCCTGGTATGTGGCGCTGCTGTTCGCAATCGTATGCGGCGCGGTACTTGGCGCGATTCCGGGTATCTGCAAAGCGCTGTTTAACGTCAATGAAGTCATCACCTCCATCATGTTCAACTGGATTACGATGTACGCGGTCAACCTGGCGATCAACAACATGCCGATCATGCTGTCCAATTTTTGGGCGAAGAGTACCATTAAGGATCGCACGGCATCATTGAGCGTCGCAAACCCCTCGGCGGTGCTCCCCAAAGCCAATCTGGATGTGCTGATGAACAGCAACTATATCAATATAGGCATTTTTATCGCAATCGGCGTGGCCATTATCATGTGGGTGATCCTGCAGAAAACGGTGTTCGGTTACGAGCTCAAGGCTTGCGGCTATAATCGCCACGCCAGCCAGTACGCAGGCATCAACGCCAAGCGCAACATTGTACTTTCCATGGGGATTTCCGGCGCGCTGGCGGGCTTGGGCGGCGGTGTGTATTACTTGAGCGGCACGGGCCAGTATACGCTGCTTAAAGCGTTGCTCGGAATGGGTTTCAACGGCATTCCCGTGGCGCTGTTGGCAAGCTCCAACCCGATGGGTGTCATCTTTAGCGCCCTGTTCATCTCCTACATCATGGTAGGCGGGGATGCGTTGCAGCCGCACTTTATCAAAGAAAATATCGACATCATCATATCCGCGATTATTTACCTCAGCGCGTTCGCCCTGCTGATGAAAGGCTGGATTTCCAAGATATTCCTTCGCAACTCCGTGGATAACGCCAACGCGGAGATCGCCTTTGAAAGCGAACCGGTGGATAAGCCCGCGCAGCCGGGAGGCGTGGGCGAAGGTATACTGCCGGCGGCCGATGTGAAAAAGGAGGAAGAGGTATGATCCTTGCGGATATTTTAAGCGCTACGATCCTGTTTGCGATACCACTTCTGCTGGTGGCACTGGGCGGTATGTTCTCCGAACGCAGCGGTATCATCAACATCGCGCTGGAAGGCATTATGATCATCGGCGCGCTGTGCGGGTGCTTATACCTCCGCTATACGGACGACGCGGGCTTCGGCGCGAACGCGCCCCAGCTGTATATGCTGATCGCCATTGTGCTTGCAGCCTTGGCAGGCATGGCTTTCAGCATGCTGCTCGCCTTTGCGTCCATCCGCCTCAAGGCGGATCAGACCATTGGCGGTACGGCGCTCAATATGCTTGCGCCCGCGCTGGCGGTCGTTGTCACCTGGGGCGCGCAGGGGCAGGCGCAGACCACCATCTTGATTCCCAACTGGATTCGCATTTCGCAGGAAAGCCTGGGGCTGGGGACTGGCACGGACTTTCTATCGCGTATGGTGTTTAAAAGCCTCTACCTCACCACGCCGATTGCGTTTCTTTTGCTGATTGTTGCGACAGTCTTCCTTTACAAAACCAAAACCGGCCTGCGTCTGCGTGCGTGCGGCGAGCACCCGCAGGCGGCGGACAGCGTGGGTATCAACGTGTACCGGATGCGTTATCTGGGCGTGGGTATCTCCGGGTTCCTCAGCGGTATTGGTGGGTTTGCCTTTACCGTAGCAGCCGGTTCGGGCTTCCAGAGCACGGTAGCCGGTTACGGCTTTCTGGCGCTGGCAGTGATGATTTTCGGTAACTGGAAGCCCCTGAATATTTTGGGCGCGAGCCTGTTCTTCGCGCTGTTCAAGATCATCGGGTCCTATGCGGGGAGCCTGCCGTTTCTGCCGCAGTTCAATGGTATTAAAAGCTCGGAGTATATCTATCTGATGCTTCCCTACATCGTAACGATGATCGTATTGATCCTTACGAGCAAAAAGAGCCGTGCACCCAAATCGGAGGGCATTCCCTACGACAAAAGCGGGAGGTAGGGATTGCCTGAAGGCATACTATCGCCGCGGTCATGCTCGCGTCGGCGCGTTGGGCGCACAGGGCTTCTTTTTTCATGAGATTGCGATCTTCCTCCCAACTTCCTCCGAGGAATACGCCCTGTGGAACGTAGCAGGGCACGGCAGTACTGTATATGCTGATAAAACCAGCAAGTGGGTAAAGGGGTAGAGATACGCCTGTGGGCGTACCAAAGGGCTTTCCGCTCGCCTTTGGAAACCTTCGGGGCTTGCGACGTATAGAGGCGCGGAGTTCCCTCTCAGAGTACAGGATAGTCGTCCGATCAGACCGTATCATACGCGCTCCTTTCAGGAGCCCGTACGCGCGGTCAGCCCGACCGACAAGCCTGTCCATCTTGCGAGGGAGCCCCGCGCCCCTCAAACAACAATCTGCAAGCGATGGGGAATTGACGAAGCGACATCGGGAATAGACGACGAGATAAGGGGAACAGATGACGCGAATGGAACCATGAGCCGAAACAAGGCATGGATAGATATTCTTTGGAAAATTGGGAAAAGCATAAAGCGAACGCCGCGCGGGTTTCCCGCACGGCGTTCGCCTCGTTTCGATGTGTTATTGCGTTATGGCATTCAGCCTCTCCGCTAAAAACGTTCCCACTTCTTCCCAGGCAAGCCGGCTTTCCGGCAGCAGATCCATCGCGCCCTGAAATACGTGGAACATCTCCTTGTATACGGTCAGATGGCAATCCACGCCGTATTTCCTGGCGTTGTCGTAAACCATCTCGCAGTCACTCAGCAGTATCTCGATGCTGCCTACCTGGATGAGCATCGGCGGGAACCCGTCATAATCCCCGAAAGAAGGAGACAGGTAGGGGTCGGTTGCGTCCAGCCCGTCGGCATAGGTGCTGTCAACCCCTATGTGTTGACCGTGAAAATCACTTTCAGCAATGCCGAAGGAGGGGTCCTTGGTGGCGTTCGTGACATGCGACGCTCCGGAATTGCTTAAGTCCCCCCAAGGCGACATGCACACCAGCCCGGCTGGCATCGGTTCGCCCGCATCGCGCAGGCGCAGGCTCAACGTGAGCGTCAGGTTGCCGCCTGCGCTGTCCCCGGCAACGACGATGTTTTTCGCCGCGTAGCCAAGCGCATCGGTGAGGTAGCGCCATGCCGCAAGCGTATCCTCCTGTTGGCAGGGATAGGGGTATGCGGGCGCGAGTCGATAATCAAGCGTGGCTACGAGGCAATTATCGTAAAGTTGGCTGTAACGCAGTGCGAATTGGCTGTACAGGTCGTTCAGACCCGTCACGAACCCGCCGCCGTGCAGTTGCAGGATCGCGTGCCGGCTGT
>JAJFVI010000274.1 GCA_021371895.1 Eubacteriales bacterium
AAAGAAAATGGACGACTCAAGCGGCTGGTGGCAGATCTGAGCCTAGACAATGCAATACTGCGGGATGTAAACTCAAAAAACTTCTGAGCCCGATCAAGCAAAAGGCAGCCGTCCAATACACCGTGGAAGAACACCACGTTACAGAACGACGGGCTTGTGCGAGAAGCCTTGGTAGGTATGGTAGTAGCCAATGCAGGCGTGGGCTGAACAGGCGTCGGTGCATCAACCCTCTTTCCATCATTCTTTCCTTGTTTCCCAGAGCCTTTAATCCCACGCGGCATTAAAAACACCATCCTTTAAAAATGCAAATTGCGGATATGCATCTGATTGGTTTCTATAATAACGCTTCATCTCGACAACTGCAATAGTTATATTGTAAGGGAAGTAGCATTTCACCAAGCTTATATGATTGAAGTAATAAGGGGAAGAGGAATGGGATAGGGTGGTGCTGTGTTTGTACGAGCACATGAAAATACTGGCGTTATTTCCGCAGGATGAAAGGTAATTACTGGAATGATGGAGAAAAGATTATAATGAGTACCGTTTGGCATGGCGAGCAAACATACCTTCCATGGGTTGAATTTGCTTGTGATCACTCGGCTTATTGAGCATAATCGACATTCCCTGACTTCCCTTTTATCTCGACAATCAGGCGCAGACCAACATAATCGATTGATCAGTATTTTGAGCATTGTTATTGAGGAGAGAAGCGCTAATGTTTGATGAAACAAAGAGATTATTGGATGGCTTGCATGGTAAATCAACATATACAATGAAAATCGATCCTGATAGTGAAGGATATATTGATAAAGAGTGCCCTAATAAAGAGTGTTTGTCAAAATTCAAGGTTCTTGAAGAAGACTGGAAGGTCCTGTTTGCAGATGACACGGTTTATTGTCCTTTTTGTGGCTTTGCTGCTCCTGCCAAATCATGGTGGACGACTGAACAAATAAAGCAGGCCGAACACCAAGCACGGGCGAAGCTTGCAGCTGCAATTGGTCGAGCTTTGGAGAAGGATGCTAGTAGTTTTAATCGAACAGCTCCAAAAGGTTTTGTTAAACTATCCATGAAGTTCTCAGGAATGACATATGCGCCAAATCTTCCGGCTTCAGCACTTGAAGAAATGGAGCAAAAAGTACAGTGTGAAAAATGTGGAGCACATTATGCCGTAATTGGTTCTGCGTTCTTTTGTCCTTGCTGTAGATGCAATTCGGCGAGGTACACATTTCAAAATACAATTGATAAAGTAAAAGCCAAAATTAAAAACCTAGAAACGATTTATACTACAGTTGCAAAGATTAATAAAGATGACGCGGCTCGTACATGTGCCTCTTTGCTAGAAACATCAATACCTGATATCGTTATTGCCATTCAAAGAGTATGTGAATGTGTCTATCCTACTATTGATGGGGCAAAACCCCTCAAACAGAATATATTCCAGCGTCTCGATGATGGAGATAAGCTATGGACGGAGTTGATTGGAGTTGGCTATCACAATTGGATTTCTGATAGCGAATATAACCTGCTAAAGAGATGTTTTCAGGAAAGACACATACTTCAGCACAAGGAGGGAATTATTGACCAAGATTATATTGATAAAAGTGGCGATATACGCTATACCGTTGGACAAAGGCTAATTATAAGACAGGATGAAATCAATGATTACTTGGCAATAGCTGAAAAACTTGGGAAACAAGTAATAAACGCAAGGCACTAGAATTGACCCAATGACTTGTTTTAGGAAGTAATTAATGATTAGTACTAACAACATCGTTGAATATGCGAAAATACTTAGCCATATGCTGGGCATTGAAGCCAAGTAGTGTCTAGAATACTGTACGGTTTAGAAGAAACTTAAGCGACGGCTATGTGGGCGTTCGTGAAGATAAAGGAGGCTGGGTATGGCAAGATTTGACTTTGGGTCTGAGATCTTATGTGTGGATTTCCACCTACACACGCGGCGAGATCAGGAGTTTGAATATACAGGCCAAGAAGACGCCTTTGTCTGCGAATATGTCGATGCCCTAAAGCAAAGGTGTATAAACGTTGGTGTAATAACAAATCATAACAAGTTTGATCTTGGCGAATATAAAGCCCTCTGCAAGAAAGCAAGACAAAACGATATATTCCTTCTACCCGGCGTGGAGCTTTCCATCAAAGAAGGAAGCAATGGACTACACACCCTAATCATCTTCAAGCCTGAAGAGTGGACTAATAACGGTGACGATGCAATCAATAGCTTTATTACCGCTGCCTTTCAGGGCATCCCAAATCACGAAAACGCGAACACCAGATGTCAATATGACGTTCCCCAAGCACTTCGAGCATTAGAACAGCACGATAAAGAATACTTTATTGTATTCGCGCATGTGGAGCAGGATAACGGGCTTATCAAAGAATGTGGTGGCGGATTGATACAGTCGCTTACGCAGAATGAGCTTTTTCGGAAGCATGTGCTTGGTGTACAGAAGCTGCGTACCCGTGACAACATTCCAAAACTGGCTCAATGGCTCGGTTACGACATCGCCCGTGTCGAAGGCTCAGACCCTAAAAGTATAACGGCTATTGGCAAGGAATGCTGCCAAACCTACATCAAGCTGGGCGAATATTCCTTCGATGCATTGAGGTACGCCATTGTGGATCATAAGAACCGGGTGTTTGATAGCTGCGAGCACCCGCACCACAGTTACATCAAGTCCATTAGGTTTGTGGGCGGTAAACTCGATGGTGTTGTGATGAATATGTCACCCAACTTAAATACTCTTATTGGCATTCGCGGAAGTGGGAAGTCATCTATCCTTGAGGTTTTACGCTGGGTGTTGGGCTTGCAAGCTTCTGTTGACCAAAAGTATAAAGATAAGCTAGTGGAGTTCGTTTTAGGCTCCGGCGGCAAAACCATCGTGAGTGTCGTCGACCAGCATGGTCGGACATATGATGTTTCACGAATCAACGGTGATCGTGCTTATATTATGGACTCTGACGGAAAAGACGTTAATGCGCAGATAAGCTCGTTGATTAGAAACCCTCTCTATTTTGGACAAAAGGACTTGGCCCGTTCTGACACGGAAGAAAACTACGAGAAAAAGTTGTTGGACAAGCTGCTCGGCGGGAGAATTGCCATTCCCATCGCCGATCTAGATCAAGCAGAAGCACAGCTTATTGAGGTCTTTAAGAGTCTGCTGGATATCACACAGATCCCCGAAAGAATCAAGGAGCTAGAAACCCAAAATGCCGATCTCGATTATAAGCTCACGATATTTGAAGAAAAGGGCATTACACAGAAGCTGGAAAAGCAAACGGAGTTCACCAGCGATAAAACCAAGCTCGAAGGTGTAATCAGAACAATTGAAGCTATCTATACAAAACTGGAGGATTTCATCCAAGCAGCCTCTCTCGATGGTGTTGCACTTTCTTCCTATACCTCAAAGTACAACGCTATTCTTTTCAAAAGGGCACAAGTCATCACAGAGCGCATTGCTGCGATTCTTAAAAAAGTTACTGACGTTCGTACAGAGTTGGGAACCGAGAAATTGTCACTCATTGAGTTGGAAACTGAAATGACACAACTTATCAGTGGGCTGAAAGATGAGTTTGCGCAAATACAGCGTGAAATCAGTGATGATACCCTCGACATCAAAGGTTTCTTACAATATACACAAGACAGAGTTAAAAACTTGACGGATATTAAGAGGCTCAGGCGCGAGGCGGCCTCGGCAGACGAGATCAAGAAACGAATCCTTGAGCTTGCTCGCAAGCGCAATGATGCCTTACAGTCTGTGTTCAATGATTACCAAGCGGAAATCAACAGACTAAACGAAAAGCAGGATGCCTTAGCAATCACGATCACTTTCAAAGGTAATACTGAGACCCTCTCGCGTATAGTCACGCAATCGTTCCGAGGAACGATGATTCGGAACGCAGATAACAAAACGGCCCAGATATGTGGAGTTCTTCAAGATGGGGTTTCTGTCCTGTTGGACATTTTAATGGACGATGGTAAGGAGTCGAGAAAAATTCTTGCCGAAATGGAATATGCGAAGCTTGCAGAAAAAGTCCAGAGTGAGTACGCACAGTATATCCATTGCAGGAGCGAAGATCGCATCGAGATTCTTTATCACGGTAAACCGCTCTGCGAGCATTCTCTTGGACAGCGGGCGTCGGCGTTGGTTCTTTCCATCCTGACCCAGGACGACAGCGACATTATTATCATTGATCAACCAGAGGATGATCTGGACAATCAGGTGGTTTATAAAGAGTTCATCAAGGCTGTGAAAGCTAAGAAGCAGGGTACTCAATTCATTTTTGCAACACACAACCCGAACATCCCAGTCCTCGGCGACGCGGAGCGCGTAATAGCAACTTCATTCACTGAAAAGGCGATCACACCGTACATGGGTAACATCGACGACGCAAAGTCCCATGCTTTCATCGTTGATATTATGGAAGGTGGGCCAGAGGCATTTCAGCGAAGAAACGACATATATCAAGCGTGGTATAAAAATGAGCACCCTCAACGACTACATTGAACAGCACCTCCGGGGATTCTGAGCACACAGAAAGGGGTGTAAGGAGCCTTCGGTTCACTGGGCTCTGCCAGGCCCGAGGTTTATCGCTTAGAACGGCATTCCTCCCGAGCCCTTCAACAAACCATGGAAGCCTGCGGGAAGAATTCCTGAACACAAATTGGTTCATGTCCCTGGAGGACGCAAGGGAAAAGCTGGAACGGTGGCGAAATGATTACAATGAGTACCGTCCGCACAGCGCACTAACATACCTTCCGCCGGTCGAATTTGCCAGAAATCATGCGGCTTATGGGCCTGCGGGGGCACACAATCAGGGGTTGGCTGTCCTGCTGGGCTGCATACCTTGCAGATATCTCCGCCCGAAGGGCAGTTCCCCAAAGGGTAATGATACCGTCGCGTTTCGCGACCCCATAGGAAGGGGTCACCATTACAATATCCCCTAAGCTGAATTCAGGGGGTCACATTTCACAATAACCCTATGCTGAATCCAGGGATTAAACGCTTTGAGGCACGCGCAATTTGTTAGGCATTCATAAGCACCTTAGCCGACCGCTTGACGGAAAGCGCCAAAGGCCCGAAATGTACCAGCCGCATCTCCTGAAAAACGGTAGAATCCCGTTCTCCTTTTTTGAAGCCGGTCTCTGCACTCGGTGTGCTTCTGGCAAAGGAGAAGGAGCGCTCGCCGTTTTCATCAAGATCGACAAGCGCAATGGTCGTGCATATAGCCTGCTGATGATACGCCCGGGCGTCGTGCTGCGCCTGAAGCGTCCAGTCATAAACGCGCCCTTTCAGTTCCATATGGTCAATCCAGCTGATCAGGTTGCTGAGCGGTCAGCAGCTTGTCCCATGCGCCATCGACATCGAATTGAGGCCTGCGTCGCTGCACATGACCTGCATGACTTTCGCAGTCAGGTTTACAGCTTCGCTTGGCCGATTGGCCTGGAACATCCTCTCGCCAGAACCACCTTCGGCGTTGGGGTTCCATGATTTGTTGGCGCTTCCCGCTTCAGGGTGAAAAAAATCTTGATTGGGGGTTGACAAAGCGACAAATGCCATGTATAGTAAAATCACTTAAGCGGTTAAGTTAATTTAAGCGAATGGGGGTATCTGTTTGAAGCACATCAGCATCAAGGACGTGGCCAAGGAAGCCGGCGTGTCCACCACCACTGTCAGCTATGTGCTGAATCGGAAACTCTCCCAAACCATCAGCGCGGAGACGACCGAACGGATCCTGCAGGCGGTGCGGAAGCTCAATTACGTGCCCAACCTGAACGCGCGCAGCCTGACCAGCCAGCGGACCAATCTCATCGGCGTGGTGATCCCGCAAACGGAACCGGGTAAGGAGTTCATGTTCGCCAACCCGTTTTATGGGGAACTGCTCTCCACAATTGAGTATACGGCGCGCCGCAACGGTTATCACCTGCTGCTTTCAGGCCCTGATCCCGATCAAAGCTACTCCCAAATCGCCCGCAACCGGAGCGTGGACGGCATCATTATCGTGGGTTCGTATCCCAACCGAAGCATAACGGAACTTCACCAGCTTTCCGTGCCTGTGGTGCTCGTGGATACCTATATCAAGGATCCGTTGTTCCACACCATCGGTATCGATGACCGGGAGGGCGGCCTGCTGGCCACACGCTACCTGATCGAACGGGGACACCGGGAGATCGCGTTCGTTTCCGGCTCGGTAAGCGAGCAGGGCGTTACGCAGAAACGTTTTATGGGCTACATGGATGCGCTCAACGAGGCCGGTCTGGCGCTAAACGAGAAGCGCCTGTACCTGGGCACCGTGTCGTTCGATTTCGCGCAATCCGTAGCGGAAGAGATGCAACAGCGCGGCAATCAGGAGACGGCCGCTTTTGCCACGGCGGATATCCTCGGTATGGGGCTCATCAAAGGCATGCGCCGGTTAGGCAGGCGCATACCGGAAGACTTGTCCATCGTAGGGTTTGACGATCTTGATCTGGCGTGCATGAGCGATCCGTCCCTGACCACCGTCCATCAGGACATCGCCGAGAAGGGCCGCAACGCTGTGCAGATCATTCTGGATGCGATGGAAGGGCACACGGAGAAACAGGAGCATATTCTGCCTATACGCCTCGTGGAACGCGAATCGGTCCGGCGGATTTGAATGGCTGCCAAACAGGTTTGCCCGAATGGTTGTATTCGTAAAAAGAGGATGCGACGTATGATTAAACATCTGGGAGAAGAACCGGTTACGTTTATCAACAGCGGGTTCGCAAGAACGCCGGAAACGCCGCTGGAGAACGAAGCGGTCACCGTGCGCTGCCGTATGGACGATACCGAAGAAACCCCCGCGCTCACCCTGCGCGCCGGCGACGGGCAGATGGAGCGCGTGATTGAGGGGACAACGAAAGACGGACAATTCTATACATTCGAACTGGGCGCGTTTCCCCATGTCCAGACCATAGAATACAAGTTTTCTACCCAAAGCGAGCATACCCGATGGTTTTCGTTTGATGTGTCCATGCTGGAAACGGTCAAAAAGCCGCTTGGCCTGTACCGTGACGGCGATACGCTGCGTGTGGCGCTATGCAAGGACGTTTCGCTCGCCATTACGGGCGGGGAAAGTCTGGTTATGGAGCTTATCCAAGCCCCTGCCACAGGGGAACCCTGCGGAGAAACGACCATTACGCTTCCGGACGGATTTTCCTTTGTGCTGGGTTCTGATTCTATTTGTACACTTAACCGTTTAAGTGAAATTATCTGCACGTGTGAAGGCTTTACGTTCCAACGGAACGCACAAGGCCGCGTATCGAAGGCCGCCATGCGCATGCATATGACATGCGCGCATATCTTCGGAGCAGGCGAACGCTTTGATACGGTCGAGTTGAATGGCCATACGGTCGGCGGTCTCGTAGAGGAGAAATTCACGTTCCAGGGCGAGCATACCTACCTGCCCATGCCGTTTTTCCTGACAGATAAGGGTTTTGGCTGGTACCGTGCAAGCAGTATCCCCGTCGGTATGCGTTTCGGCGCCGTGACCGAGATTGAGCAGGAAACGGAGGGCGAGCTTCTCACCCGCGACGAGCTGTATTTTGGCTCCCCCATGGAAGTGCTGAGGCGGTATATCGTCCGCACCGGCAGGCCGGAACTGCCGCCGGAATGGGCTTTCGGCGTGTGGATCAGCGCAAACGGCTGGAAAAACGACGCGGAGGTTGAGGCGCAGCTTACGGCACTGAAACGCTTCCGTTATCCGGCGAGCGTTCTGGTGTTGGAGCAGTGGAGCGACGAGCGTACCTTCTACCGCTGGCATGACACGAACTGGAAGGATCCCGCCAAGACAGTCCAGCGTATGCGGGATGCGGGTTTGCACCTGGTGCTGTGGCAGATCCCCGTGGTAAAACATCAGTTGGATGGCGATCCGGGGGAAACGCTGACGCGGGATACGCTTTACGCTATCGAAAACGGCTACGTGGTCCGCAGCGCCGACGGTACGCCCTACCGTCTCACCGATCGTTGGTTCCGTGAGAGTTATCTGCTCGATTTTACGAACCCGGAGGCGGTGCGCTGGTGGTTTGACAAACGTAAACCGCTGCTGGAGATGGGCGTGGAAGGTTTTAAAACCGACGGCGGCGAGTTTCTGTTTGAAAAAACGGCACGGCTTGCAGACGGAAGCAGCGGCCTCGCGTCGCGCAACCGCTACCCCGCGCTGTATATCGGCGCGTACCATACGTTTATGCATGAAAACGGCATCAACGGCGTTACCTTCAGCCGCGCGGGCTATGCGGGGGCGCAAACGCAGCCCATCCATTGGGCGGGCGACCAGAAAAGCGAGTGGAGCGAATTTCGCGCCTGCCTCAACGCAGGGATCTCGGCAGGCTTGTCCGGCGTACTCTTCTGGAGCTTTGATATCGGCGGGTTTGCCGGCCTCATTCCCGACGCCGAGCTCTATCTTCGTTCGACCGCCATGGGGTGCTTCTGCCCCGTGATGCAGTGGCACGCGGAGCCTCGCTACGGGCAGTTTGAGGCAGGCCTCGGCGATGCGTACAACAACGACCGCAGTCCGTGGAATCTGGCCGAAAAACTGGAAGACGAGCGCGTGCTCACTGTTTCCTGCGCTTTCGCCAGATTGCATGAAACGCTGCGCCCCTACCTTTGGACGGAAGCGCAAAACGCGGTTCAAACCGGCCGGCCCATGATGGCGCACTTATGCCTGGACTATCCGGACGATCCGCGCGCATGGACGGCGAACGACCAATACATGCTCGGCCGCGACCTGCTGGTCGCACCGCTCACGCACGAAGGCGAGGATTCGCGCACTGTATACCTGCCCACGGGAAGCTGGACGGAGTTCTTTACCGGCGAAGTGTTCGAAGGCCCCCTTGAAATGCAGGTCGTCTGTCCGCTGGAACGGATACCGGTATATCGGAAGGAGGGCGCGCAGTGCAGGCCGTAAGGATCGATCCATGGAAAATCGAACGCATTTCGCCCGTAGACGACTTTAGTGAAACGATCTTTTTCGTAGGCAACGGCACGTTAGGGGTGCGCGGCTTCGGCGCATGGGCCGGCAAACGTTCCCCCCAGGCGCATGCCGTGTTCCGCGCAGGATTGTTCAGCCAGATCAAGCCCGGCATCACCGATATGGTGCAGTTGCCGGATCCCCTTACCCTGTGCCCTCTGGGCGAGGAGCCGCAGATGGTAACCCAGACGCTGGATCTGCGCACCGGCGTGCTGACCCAAAACTGGGAAACAGAGCGCGCGACCCTTTGCATGCGACGCACGGCCAGCATGGCCGACCGTCAGCTGCTCCTCCAGCGCCTGACGATCACGGCAAAGCGGGCCGGTGCCTTCACCGTGGAGGCCGTGGCGGACACGGAAGTGAAGAACCTTCCCATCTATGACGATCAGACCGTTACGGCCACCGAACACATGCGGCTCCTGAAACCCGTAAGCCTGAGCGCAAGCGCCATGCGCCTGCGCACACTGGCCGAGGGCACGCCGGTGGAGATTACATGGGAAGTGGCCGACGACCGCGGGGCAAACCGCAGGGACTATCTGGAGAGGACGGCCGCGCTTACGGCACTGACAGCCGTGTTTGCCGTAGGGGAAACGTGGACGGTGGAAAAGCGCGTGCGCGTTCTCCTGCGAGACGAAGCGCCCAACCCCGATACGAACGACCCGTGGGCCGCGAGCGCCAACGTATGGCGCGAGCTTTGGGACGACTGCGACATCGAGGTCGAATCAGACGACTGCGAGTTGCAGGGCGCTTTACGCTACTGCATATTCCAGCTGCTGTGTAACAATGCCGCGGACGATCGCTCCGTCTCCATCGGCGCGAGAGGGCTGACCCACGGCCGCTACAAGGGCAACACCTTCTGGGATACGGAGATATTCATGTTCCCCTTCTACCTGTGGACAAGGCCGGAAGCGGCGAAAAACCTGCTGCTTTACCGTACAGACCGCCTGGACGACGCGCGTGAGCTTGCCGAAAAGCAAAACCTGGACGGCGCGCGCTTCCCGTGGATGTGTTCCCAAAACGGCTTGGAGCAATGCGAGA
>JAJFVI010000276.1 GCA_021371895.1 Eubacteriales bacterium
ATCTCCGGCCGCGGGCCGACAATGCTCATGTCCCCGATGAGGACGTTAAAAAGCTGGGGCAATTCATCGATACGGTATTTGCGCAGCAAGCGTCCCACGGGGGTAATCCGCCCGTCGTTTAAGCAGGCTGATTGAGCCGCCACATCACACGCGCCCTGGTACATGGTGCGGAATTTGATAATTTCAAACACTTTGCCGCCAATGGTCGCGCGCTTCTGCCGAAAGAAGATAGGCCCGTTATGGGAAAAGAAAATCGCCAGCGCAGCTATGAGCGTTATGGGGCTGGTGATTAGCAAGCCTAACAGGCTAAGCACAATATCCGAAGCGCGTTTCAAAAAGCGCTGCATCAGCGTGGGCTCTTCCCGGCGGATATAAAGGAACAGGGTATCATCAATCACGTTTTGCTGCGACGTTGATATAATAACATCCTCCACTTCCGCCCGCAAATAGATGGTTTTATTGTTGCGGTAGCAGAAGTTTTTAAGTTCCGCTTCCTCCGTATCGGGGATACCGGCTAAAAAGATCACGTCGTTTTGCAGGATGGTTTCTCTGACGTCCGGGCATTGATAATGCACCACGTCGCAAAGCTTGTATTTCTGCCGAAACGTGGCGATTTTCTGCGCGATGTGATCCGCCTGCTCCTGGGAGGAAGTGACGACACAGCAGTTATGCGGCGGGTTGATGGTGAAATACAGCTTATAACCCAGCATGACGAAAAAGTAAATCAGCCCGATCTGGATCAGGATCGCACCCAGCAGAAGCCAGAAGTCCTCGCCAAGGAGGATGAGCCTGTCGTTATTGGCGGGGTTGACGTTCATGATCTGTAATTGCAGGTAGGTTGCGATATCCGTAATCACGATAGCGATCCCGATGGAGGAAAACACCGATTTCGCCTTTTTAATCCCGAGCTGGTAACCGCCGTAAACATACGTTAAAATAACCAGCAAGATGGCGAAAGTCGCCATGGTGGTGGCCGCGGTACGGCTCATGTTGATGATTTGCGGGTTGGTGATGGACAGGAACAAAAAGAACGTTGCAAAAAGGGAGCCGTATAACAAGCATTGAAAGCCGGTCTTCATTACCTGCGACAGCACATATCGCTTACCCATGCCTGCCTCCATTACGAAAGCGTAGCCCCGACGCAAAAACGAAAGCCGGAATCAACCGTTTCGCGCACAGGGCTCAAGCGTCCTAAACAGATTAAGAATAGCACGCACACAAACGCGTGTCAAGCCGCGCATATGTGCGCTTGGCGGCGGCGCGCGCCCGTGGTACAATAAAACCCGAAAGGGGGAAGCGCAGATGAAAGTGCTTGTGAGCGCCTGCCTGCTGGGCATGGCGTGCCGTTACGACGGAAACGCGCATACCGACGAGACGGTCGTCCGTCTGGCTAAAATGCATACCCTGATACCCGTTTGCCCCGAAATTTACGGCGGCCTGCCCACGCCCCGCGAGCCCGCGGAACTGCGCGACGGCCGCGTGTATACGCGCTCCGGCGCAGATGTAACCGCCGCGTACGAAAAAGGTGCGCGAGAGGCGCTGCTTATAGCCCGGACACTTCATTGCGTGTGCGCTGTTTTACAGGATCGCAGTCCCTCGTGTGGTTGCGGCGTTGTGTATGACGGCACATTTTCCGACGTACTGACACCGGGCGACGGCGTTACGGCAAAGCTGCTGTCGAATAACGGCATCCACACGCTGCCAGCCTCCCGTGCCGGGGAGCTGGAAGCGGAAACGTAAGGTTGGTATAAGTGCCCTACGCACGTTTTGGGTTTGCTGCCGCACCACACCGTAGGCCGCAACGGTGCTTTTGTCTTTTCAAACGCGATCAGGCTTACGGCATCGCGGTCGCGACAGGCCACTGCTGCACATCGCCTTGCGTGATTTCCGTCGGCATCGCCACACCGTCCGGCAGGGCGTAACCCAGATCGAAATCAAAGTTCTTTGTGCCGCTTAGGACGCTGAACGAATCACTCTGCGCGTTGCTGCCATCTCCGGAGGTCAGGCAGCTGGAGAGCATGCGCAGCGCGGGGATTGATTTTGTGATCTGCAGCGCGGAATATGCCTGCGCCTTGAGCGTATAAGTGCCGGGATAGACGTCCGAAAACTCGTAATAGCCCCATTCGTTTGAGACGGTGGTGTAGGCGATCTCGCCGTTTTCCAGCAGCTCTACGGTCACGCCGTTAATCGACGGTTCCTCTGCGTCGATCAGGCCGTTGCGGTTCTGATCCAGCCATACCTGGTCGCCGACGCGGGCGGGTTGAATCAGGATGACGTTCAGCGCAAGCTGGTATTGCGCCATCATAAGCGTTATGCTATCGCTCCGGCCCATGCCTTTATCGGACGTAACAATTATAGAAGATCCTTGCGCGTAGTTGGGATCGTTCGGGCGTACGAAGATCGTGCCGGAAGGTTCCGTTACTTCAAGCACATATTCCCCCGGCCACAGGCCGTCGAAGCGATATACGCCCTGCTCGTCCGTTGCGACCGTTTCCAGCGGGTCGTCCTCGCCGGAAGCGTAAAGCGAAACCTGCACGTTCGCTTGCGGCGTACGCGTTCCATCCACGTCCAGGACGACCGTGCCGCCGACGCTGGTGTAGGATACCAGCCCGCCGTTGATGCCTGTAAATGTCTCGCCTTCCTGAACGGCGATGGTGCCAGTGCTCATGGTCGACCCCCGCAGCGTAAAGTCCCCTTCACCTGTCGCAGGCTGCGCCTGATCGGGCAAGGCGAAACGTACGGTATACGTGGCGGGACGCACGTTAGTAAAGGTCGCCACGCCGTCCGCACCAGCGCGAGCGGTTTGCACCGCTTCCCCCAGCGCCTCGTCGTAGAGCTCATAGGTCAGGCCTTCCAGCATGCGTTCCGCATCGCCCCGGAGACCGTCGCGGTTCTCGTCCAGCCATACCGATGCGCTCACGGTCGCGGGTTTCACAGCCCCGATGGCGTTTTGCGCGCGGTTGGTCAGCGCCGTCCACGGGCAGGCAAGGGTAGCCTGCCCCGCCGCATCCAGTGAAAGTCCGCTGTTCGTAAGATTTCCGGAGAAAATGTAGCTTTCCGGCAACGTAATCCGCAGCGTATACGTACCGGGGCGCAGGCCGGTAATGGAATAAAGCCCATCCCCGTCCGCCGTCGTTTGCGCCGCCTGCAGGGAAGCTTGCGCGGGCGTCAGGGTTACGCTCACACCAGGCATGGATTCCTCACCCGTGTCACGAAGGCCGTTGCCGTTCGCATCATGGTAGGCGTACCCCTCAAAGGAGCCCAGCGTTACCGCGCCGACCAGCGGCGCTGTGTAGCCCTTGCCCGCTTCCACCGTAAGGCCGGAGAGCACGTTTTCACGTCCCTGTGCCTCCAGCGTGTTACCGCCGTTCGCTACGCTGGCCATCGCGGCGTTGTCCGGCAGGAGATAGGTTACGCTATACTGTCCCGGCATTACACCGTCAAAGAAATAGGTGCCATCCTCCCCAACGGGTACGTTCAGATCAATTTCGCCATCCTGCGAAAGCAGGCGGACGCTGCCGTCAGTATATCCGCTTTCGCCCTCGTCCATGAGGCCGTTGTCGTTTAGATCATCGAAGAACACGCCCGTCAGCGTGGAGGAGGGAAGCATACCCGCGTTGATCTGCGTAAAGTTCTCCCCCATGGCAATGGCGATCAGCGACGTTTCGCCATATCCGTCCCCGGCAAGGGTGGCGACCCAGTTGCCGCCACCCTCATTGGGGCGGTAGCGCGTAAAGGCGTAGCCGTCCCGGCGCAGGAAACGAACGCTGTACTCGCCGGGCATGATGCCCTGCAGCGTATAGGTGCCGTTGACGCCGCTTGTGTCGGTAGCGACGATCGTCCCCTCCGCGTCCGCCAGTTGGATTTTCACACCCGAGGCGGCGCGATCGGAGGTGCTCATCGCGCCGTCGTAACCTACGTCGTAGAACACCGTACCGGATAGGGAACCGCCCATCGCCACACCTACGCAGGTTTGGATGGCTCCGCCGTTTTCCAAAACGAGCGACTGGATGGAGTTCTCCCTGCGGCCTTCACGGGCGGCGAACTGGTTGTACAAACCCGCAGCGTTTTCCGGCACGAGGGTAAAAATGCTGCCGTCGTTGGGCAGAATGGCGCGCAGGCGATAATCCCCGCCGCGCAGTGAGGTAAACACGTAGCTGCCATCTGCGCCGGTAACCACCTTGCCCATGGATTTATCGCTGGAGTTTTTAATCACTTCAATTGTGACGCCTTCGTAGGGCGGTTCGCCCTCGTCGTAAACGCCGTTGTAGTTCGTATCCATAAACGCGATGCCCGTGATCGTCGCCTTGGGGATGACGCCGACGTTCATATCCGTCACATCCTCCCCGCCGGATACGATAAACTCACGCTCGGAACTCGTACCCTCGGTGGTAAACACCGAGCGGGCATTGCCGCCCGTTGGGGTATAGTGCGCAAACAGGTAACCCTCGGGCAGCTGTGCCGAAAAGAGATACGTTTCATTCCGCAGCAGCGCAAACCGGTATTGGCCCGTCTCGTCCGTCGTAATCTCATAGGTGTTTCCTGTTTTAACGCCCGTCAGCGTCAGGCGGATATTAGCCAAACCGGGTTCATCTTCTCCGATCAGGCCGTCGTTGTTCAGGTCGATCCACGCCCGCCCGGAGAAGGAAGCCACGGAAACCGCACCCACACCTGCCTCCGCAGTCTGCCCGGAAGCGAGCGTAAGCGGCTGGGAAACGGCGACGGCGCTTTGCGTGTCTCCTACGCAGCTCACCGTTTCGCTCCATTGATCGCCCACGACGGTGAACAGATAATCATCCGGCAGGGTAACGCGCAGCACGTAAGCGCCGGGCGCAAGGCCGGTGATTGTTGCCACGCCGTCCGCGCCGGTCACCGCCGAGGCCGCGGCTGCGCCATCCGGAGCCGAAGCCGGCACCATTTCCACCGTTACTTCGGAGAGTGAGCGCTCGTAGATACCGCGAGAACCGTTTTTATTGCTGTCCAAGAAAGCTGCCACACGAATCGCCGCGGCCTGGCCCAACGCAATATCGGTCTGGTTGGAGAGGATATCCCCTTGGGTCAGGGTCAGTTCCGCGCTGGCTCTGGTGCCCTCCGCGTCGCCTGTCACATTTGCCGTTTCCCCCACGGCAACCACGCTCAGGCTATCCGACCCATGGGAAAGCACGCGGTAAACGCCCGCGGACAGATTTGTAAACGAATAGGCGCCGTACGCGTCGGTCGTCAGCCCGGCGACGACGGCCCAGCCATCGTCCCCCTTTTGCTGCAGCGCAACCGGGATGTTGCTCATCAGTTGTTCGCCTTGCGTATAGCGGCAGTCGCCGTTATTATCCACATAGGCTACGCCGTTCACACTCGTTATGGCGTTCACCTCGGCCGCGGGCAGCGTAACGCTCTCTCCCGCAGGGACGCTCACATTCAACCAGAGCATATCGCCCTGCTGGGTGATTTGCCAGGCCGAGCCTTCCTTGGGTAAAACACCCTGCGGCAAGGGCAGGTATACGGTGTAATCGCCCGCATCAAGGCCCGTAAAGGCAAAGCTGCCATCAGCCGCCGCCGTCACGGAGCGCTGCGTATCCACCGACGCAATGGCAATGTTTTCGCCCGCGGCAAGGTACGCCGCCGTGCCATGCAATGCGGAAGTGATTTGCAAGGAAACCGGAACGTCGCGTATTTCGCCGGCGATCAATACGATCTCCAGCGGATATTGTGTCGTGGGAACGGCCTGGTTATCGATCGCCGTAACCGTTTCGTTTTCTGTAAGCGGCAGGGAAAGCAGATACGTCCCGGCTGCCAGACCCGTAAAGGCGTAGGAGCCCGCATCGTCAGTCTGCACCGTCACTGCCGCGCCCTCCGCGTCCGTAAGCGCCACGTCGTGCCCGGCGACGGGCGTTTCGCCTTCGGTAATCACGACTTGCACCGTACCCAGCAGCGTCGCGGTGAAATCGAGGCCCTGCGTCATGCCGGAGGAAAGCATTACGCCGCGCACGACGAACTGATCTTCTTCCCGTGTCACACCCACCTGCGCGCTCAGCTCCGCATCCACCCCTTCGGGCAGCGTGAGGGCCATATCGTACGCACCGGTTGCAAGCTTGGTAAAGGCATAGTTTCCGTTTTCAGCCGTGGTGGTCGTTTGTACGTCCTGCCCGTTACGGGAGAGCCGCAGCGTTACGCCCGCCACCGGCTGACCCGAGGCGGTCACGATGACGCCGCTCAGGCCGCTTTGCTGTGCGGCTGTTGATTTTACATTGCTTTGCGCGACCGCCGCGCAGGGAAAAAAGCCGACTGCAAACCAGGCTGCCAGCATCAGCGCTCCGAGCGCCTGACGGGAAAACCCCCTGCGCTTGGTGCGGTTCGGATTCAAATCATTCGCGGTGAAGAACATCCGGCGCTTCGCCTCCGTTGTGTTTTTACCTTGGAAAATCGGGAAAAAACCATGTTCATAGTAAACAACCACCAACTCTTTGTCAACCGAGGGGCGCAAGTTTTACCGTTATTCGCGGGCCAAACGTGAACAAATCGTGAAAGATGGGTTATGCGGCGTTGACGCACGCCGATCGCGTGTTATAATAGTAATAGTGGAGCGAATGCTCCGTAAAAGCAAAGGGGGAAATACAGGATGACGGAAGGACAGAAAACGGCAATCATCACGGATTCCTCCTGCGATCTGAGCGATGAGCAGCTTGGCGAGCATCACATCCATATGATATCGCTGCGCATCATCTGCCAGAACGGGGAATACCGCGACCGCGTCGAGCTTAATGAGACTCAACTGTACGAAATCATGAAAACGGAGCTGCCTAAAAGCAGCCTTCCCCTCCCGGAGGACGTATCCAACCTCTACGACAGCCTGGTTGCCCAGGGCGTGACGGACGTGGTGCATGTGTGCATCTCCTCGGGGTTGAGCGGCACATTTAACATGGTTCGCATGATCGTAGAGGATTACAAGGCAAAAATGAACATCCGCATCGTCGATTCACTCACTCTCTCCACAGGGCTTGGCGCGATGGTGCTGGCTGTGGCCGAGGCGTTGGAAGCCGGTGACGACCCCGATACCGCCGTGCAGAAGGCCAAAAAAGTCCGCTCATCGCAGATGGCCATGTTCGTCATCCGTACGCTGGAATACCTGCGCAAGGGTGGCCGTATCGGCCTGGTGGAAGGCGTGATAGGGAGCATTTTACAAATTAAGCCCATTATCTACGTCAACGACGAGGGCGTATACCAGACGCTCGCAAAGGCCCGCGGCTACAAGGCCGCGGTGGAAACCATGATGCAGGAAACCGTACGCAAGTTCGGAAAGGCACGGATTAACCTGTACGTCGTTCATGGGCAGGCCGCGGAAGAAGCGGAGTCCCTGATGGAAAATCTGAAGAATACGCTGAACATTGCTAAAAGCATCATTCGTCCGGTAAGCCCGGTGCTGGCTATCCACACGGGGCCGGGTCTGTTAGGCATTGTAGCAAACCTTGCGGAGTAAACGTAACGCAACGAAACGCTGCCCATGCTTGCCGTAAAACGGTACGCACGGGCAGCGCCTTTTTTATTTGTGCAGATTGCTTTTCATTCCACGAAGTAGTTCACCAGCCGCCCGACGGCGTTGCCAGCATTCAACGTTACCTGTACACAGCAGCTTGCCTGGTGGGTGATAAACACCTCCGTACCGGTGTTCCACAGCCTCCGGATGATCTTGGGGTCGGGGGTGCTGGCTCCCTCATCGGGATCGGTGGAGATAACGGCAAGCTGGGGCCTGAGCGTATACAGAAAGGCCTCGCTGCTGGCGTCGTCCGCGCCGTGGTGGCTCACTTTTAAGACCGCCGCGGGCTGGATCAAACCGGCATCCAGCAGTTCCCCTTCCTCCTGCACCAGCATATCGCCGGTCAACAGCATATCCCCTTGCGGAGTCACCAGGCGCAACACCAGCGAATTGTTATTTTCGTTTTCGCCGTCCCGCGTAAGCGGCCCCAGCACGACCAGTTTCGTGGTGTCGTCCACGGTGATCGTGTCACCGGCGTACAGCCAACGAAGCGGGATTGCGTACTTGTCGGCCAGTTTGGCTACGGGATGTTCTTGCTCGCTGATCACCGAAAATTGAGGCGCGTAGAGCTCCCCTACGGCAATATCGCTTTTCAGCAGCGTTTTCAGCCCGCCTACGTGATCCTTATCCGTGTGGGTAATCACCACCCCGTCCAATCGGGTGACGTGATAAAAGGCAAGGACGCGCAGCATTGCATCGGCGCTTTCCTTTGTACCGGTATCGACAAGGTAACACTTATTCCCCAGCATAAATAGCGCCGCATCCGCCTTGCCCACGTTGAGAAACAGCGCCGTTACAGTCGTCTGCCGCGCGTCATCCGCCGGGGTTTCGGCGCCGGCATCGCGCCCGAAAGGCAACGTCGCGCAGGCGGCACACAGGATCACCGAAAGCGCAAGCGCCTCCATTCTCCTTGGCATCTCGAAATTTCGCCTCCCGGGTTATTTTAATGCTCCGCTGGGCGGAGACGTACGCTGTCCGCGTGACAGCGCATCGGTTAGGGTGTATACTGGGACACAGGCTAACACACAGGAAAGGAACGATCGCGTATGAGCATCCTTTTGGCAGCATTTCTGGGCCTTTTACAAGGGGTGGCGGAATTCCTGCCCATTTCCTCCAGCGGTCATCTCAATCTGTTTCAGGCACTCTTTCAGGCGGATGTCGAGCATCAGCTGCTGTTTAATATCCTTTTGCATATGGGTACGCTGGTCGCGGTGATCGTGGTGTTCTGGCGGGAATGGATCGCCATGCTGCGCCACCCTATCCGTAACCCGATGCTGATGCTGCTGGTCGTGGCTTCCCTGCCCGCGCTGGCAGCCAAGCTGGTTTTCAGCGATCAGCTGGATTATCTGGAAACGCATAACCTGCTGTTGGGCGTATGCTTCCTGTTTACGGGCTTGCTGCTGCTGCTTACGCAATGGCTGGCTGTACGCAACGAACGCAAGCAGCGGGAAACCGGCGAAGTTTCCGTGAAAAGCGCGCTCGCGATGGGTTGTATGCAGGCCGTGGGAATGTTGCCGGGCATCAGCCGCAGCGGTTCATCCATTTTCGGCGGAGTCGCCACCCGCCTGGATCGTAAGTCCGCGGCAAAGTTCAGTTTTATGATGAGTATGCCCGCCATCGTCGCCAGTTTTTTAAGCGAGGGCTACCACGCTGTGAAGGGCGGCGCACTTTCCCAATCGGGCGACTGGACGGCAATCCTCGTGGGTATGGCGGTCGCTGCTGTGAGCGGTTATCTGGCCATCCGGTTCATGCTGCACATCATCACCCGCATATCGCTCAACTGGTTTGCGCTGTATGTGGCGGTGCTGGGCATCGTGGTCATCATCCTGCAGGCGACGGGTATCCTTGCGGATGCGCCCGAAGCGATCAGCACCGCGGCGCGCAGCCTGTCGGCGCTCTTTTAAGCTGTCCGCCTGCGCGGCTCGCTTCCCTTAACGGATGAAATTGGTTCTACAGCGCGGCTCTTCCCCGGGCGGGAAAAGTACACCGCCGCTTTTGCCAAGCGCGATGCAGTGCATAAGCCACGCCATGTTGCGCGCCAGGTTGCGCACGACCTGCATGCCTTCCTCGTCCTTTTCGGCCTGCGCAGCGTCGGAGCCGTGCACCATGGGCCAATAGCTGGAGGTCACAATGGGCATGCCGCTGATCATGGGATATTTATTGAGCACGTCCAGACTGGCGGTCGTCCCTGCGCGCCTGGCGGCCACGACGCACGCGGCAGGTTTGCCCGCTAAGGCTGTATCACCGTTGCCGGCGAAAAACATCCGATCCAGAAAAGCGATCAGAGTGCCGTTGGGCGAGGCGTAATAAACGGGCGAAGCGATGATCAGCGCGTCGGACTGCTCCATTTTAGCAAGCGCCACGTTGACCTCGTCGTCAAACGCGCGGCAGCGTCCGTCGCATTTCCAGCAGGCGATGCAGCCGCGGATTGCCTTGTTGCCCACGGTCATCACTTCCGTCTCCACGCCGCAAGCGGCGAACGTCGCGGCCATTTCGTCCAGCACGCGGCGGGTGGTGCCGTGCTCGTGGGGGCTTCCGTTAAGCATAAATACCTTCATGGGTTTCCTCCTCGTTTCAGGCCGTAAGGCCGGAATTCAACCGTTAAAGCCGACCGATTCAGGGGTTGGCGTGGGTTCCGCGGCCGTCTCCGGCGTGGCGGTCACCTCCGCCAGCTGCATAGTTGGCAGCGCCTCTGTTAACGGGGCCTGTGTCTCCGCGGGCTGCGCATTACTGGTAACGGCCACTTCGCCGGGTGCCTGACTCTGAAAGCTGTTTTGCTCGTTTACGGCGGCGCAACCCGCCAACGCGAGTGCCACCACAAGGCAAACCAGCGCGAGCGCGAGTTTTTTTTTCATACGCGTAAACCGCCTTTCCCTGTAAGCACGCGCTTGACGCGCACATTATATTAATTATACCACATTTGCCCGCTCCACGCTTTACAATCCGGCCGATGCTTGTTACAATAAATATAAGTTAAAAATTAAGGAGGTCCACGATGAGTAATATCTGGCACGATATATCGCCAGCGCGCATCACGCCCACGGACTTCATCGCGGTGGTGGAGATTGAGAAAGGCGGTAAAAAGAAATACGAGCTGGATAAGGAGACCGGATACCTGATGCTGGATCGCATCCTCTACACCTCCACGCACTATCCCACCAATTACGGTTTTATTCCCCGCACCTACGCGGACGACCTGGATCCGCTGGATGTGCTCATCGTCTGCAGCGAGGTCATCCAGCCCATGAGCCTGGTGCGCTGCTACCCCATCGGGGTATTAACGATGCTGGATCAGGGGCATCTGGACGAAAAGATTATCGCCATTCCTTTCAAGGATCCGACCTATAACGGCTACCGGGACGTAAGCGAGTTGCCCGCACATATTTTTTCGGAGATGTCGCACTTCTTTTCAGTCTACAAAAACCTGGAAGGCAAGGAGACCGTGGTGGACGAGCTGCGCGGCGCCGAGGAAGCGCAAAAGGTGATCCGCAAAAGCCTGGACACCTATGTGGACAAATTTTGCCGCTGACCTGCCGCCTTTCCTTTCTCCCCGGCAGGATAACCCGTGTAACAAGCCGCCCGCGGCGGTTGCATCCTCCGGCGAAAGAGCGTAGAATAGAAATGTTTTCGTACCGCTTACCGTAGGCGAGTGGCAAAGTGATCGCCGCCCCCGGAAAGGAAGAGCGCACGTATGCAGGTTTTTCACCCCGCACAGACGACCAACGGTCTGCCGCCCGAGAACGTGTTTCTGGTCGCCGACAGCGCCAACAACACCGTGGCGGAAGGCTATCTGGTACAGACTTACCATCCCTACCTGTTCCCGGACAGACCCGTGAATTTTTACCTGAGCGTTTCCTCCCGCGGGCCGGGGCTAGATATGCTTTTAGGTGCTTTGCTTGCGCGCGCAATGCAATTGCGCCAGCAAACCCCCAACCTGAAAGCACGTATCTTCACTCAGGTGGGTATGCAGGATGCCGCCATGCTCTCCTTTTACCGGGAAAGCGGCTTTACGGCGGACGACGCGCTGGACGTGGTAAGCATCTCCACGCCCAACGCCAAACCCAGCGCGCCCATGGGCTACGAAATGGGCTTGGTTCCCCTGCAAAAGCAGATGGAGCAGACCGCCTTTCTGATGCGCATGAACACCTACCGCCTCAACGCCCTGCAGCTGCCCCTGCTGCAGCGTTATATGTCGCTGCCGCATTTCACGGCGTTGTACGTGTCCCGAGGCGCGGAGATTGTGGGCGAAGCCGCCTTTACCGGCGCGGGCGACACAGCACAGCTGTTCGGGCTGTATGTGATGCCCAATTACCGCCGTCTGGGTATCGGCAAAACGTTGATCGCCGCGGGGATGAACCTGCTTGCGGAGCGTGGCGTAACCCAATTCGAGGCGGATATTATCCGCCGCAACGTACCGCAATGCCGCCTGGCACAAAGCTGCAAGGCGACCTTTATCCGCACAGCCTGCCTGTATCCGGGCATCAATTACGATTGAGCAGCGCCGCCATGCAATATTCGCTTGTGCGCTCTAAGCGCAAGACCCTCGCGCTGACGATAAACCGCGACGGAGCGCTGACCGTTCGCGCCCCGCTGGCAACCCCAAAGAAACGCATAGACGATTTTCTGAGTGAAAAGCAACGCTGGATCGAACAGACCCGTGCGCGCATGGTCAGCCTGCCGCCCCCGAAAACATTGACGCTCGCGGACGGCGAGGCATTGCCTTTCCTCGGGGAAACGCTGACCCTGCGCCTATGGGAGGTGCGCGATGTTACGCGGGTGGGAAGCGAGCTCGCGGTGCCTGTGGATGCCCAGACGCTCGCGCCCGTGCTACGCTGGCTGGATAAACAGGCACGCACGGAACTTGCCGCGCATGTCGCGCAGCTTTCACAGGCGCTTGCGCTGCGCCCCCAAAAATTACGCCTGTCCCGCGCCAAGTGCCGCTGGGGCAGCATGAGCGCCCGCGGTACTCTCAGCCTGAACCGCGCGTTGCTCCTCTGCCCGCCAGAAGTGATCGATTACGTGATCGTGCATGAGTTGTGCCATATCCCCCACCCTAACCATTCGCCCACCTTCTGGGCGCATGTGGAGCGCTGTATGCCGGCGTACCGTACCCAGCGGGCTTGGTTAAAAGTCCACGCATCGTTAATCACCTTTCTGCCCGACTGACGACGTAAGGAGGTTCCCCGTGCAAACGCCTTTAAAGCCTCGCCCGCACCTCCTGTTCGTAACGGCTGCGATTATTGGATTCGTGCCGATCTTTTTTTGTCTGGCGGTACTCCGGGCGCAATGGTACGGCTGGGCGACGGCGGTATTTTGCTTCGCGCTGCTTCTTCACCTGCGTAAGAAGCCGTTTTGGCACGGTTGGCATATCGCGCTGTGCTTCGGCGGTGTATACGTCGTAGCACTCCTTGGCCTGTACGCCGCCCGGCCCTTGTGGGACGTATCCTTTCCCGCGCAGATCGGCAGCGGTGTAGTGCGCACTTTCGTGGGTTTGCCCAAGGAAGATCAGAAGCTGGGCATGACCCTGCTGGCTGATACCGGCTGGGCGCCCCCGGAGGGGTACGAGCTGCAAATCGTCCTGCT
>JAJFVI010000287.1 GCA_021371895.1 Eubacteriales bacterium
CAATGCAAAAGGCCGGGCTGACTCCGCTGACCCAGCTGCCGTTTTACGATTTTACCCATTAGGTGGAGCCGGCGGTCAACCGGGATATGGTGATCGCCGTGAAAACGGATCGATAGGCCGCGGGCTGGAAGCCGCCCGCACGCTCACCGGGTTTTATACGCCGGGAAGGGCGATCCGATTCACCGTTTCATCCGGGACAACCCTTAACAGGCAGGCATGAAGGAAGATCAACAGCATACAGGGAGGAATACCATTGTTGACAAGTGAATTACAGGGGATGACGGTGGTTGACTTGCGCCAACTGGCGCGTGCCAACGGCGTTAAGCTTAACGCTGGAATCGATAAGGCGGGAATCGTGCAACGCCTTCAGCAGGCGTTGGATACCACGGACGAGGAGGCGGGCACGGCGAAAGGGACGTCGTCACAAACCTCCGCGCCCACGCAGGCCACGGTGGACAGGGAAGGCAAAACCGAATTGCTGCAAGCTGCTCCGCTGGCGGCGGATGTGACAAGCGTGCAGCCGGGCCGCCCGCAGCCGTGGAATGGAAACGCGGAAGGAACACCTCCCCAAAGCGGCGATTATCGCCCCGCCTATCGGCAGGCGCTGCAATCCAAACCCAATATGACCCTCAAGCAACCGCTGCGCCAGCCCGTATGGCAGCAAACGCATCAAACCGACAATTCTGCGCGTTTCGGCCCGCGGGTAAGTTTCGATCCGCTGCGGCCGGTGAGCAAACCAGAGGAAGATGTACGTTTTTCTGCATCGCAAGCGCCCGTGCAACAGGCGCCCGTTCCGCAGGCACCCGCGCAGCATCAGCCGCTGTTTCCACAGCAAACGCTGGATGGCTACCGCTTGGGGTATCGCGCCGCACCGACACGCGAATACGGACGGCAGGAGTATCGTAACAACTATCGTTCGCAGCCGCGGACGGATTACCCGCGCCCCACGTACGGAAGCTACCCGCAGAGCGGTTATCAGCAACCCCCTTATGCTTCGCTCCGCGCCTCTGAAAATTATTATAACGATTCGCTCTATAAACCGACGCGTGATCCTGCCTTTGTGGAGCCCTACGAGCCCGGCCATGCGCTGCCGGACGCGCTGCAGGCGGCGGAAGGCACCTCGGCATCGGGCATACTGGAAATTTTACCTGATGGGTACGGCTTCCTGCGTTCACGCTCGCTCCTGCCCGGCAAAGAAGACATTTACGTATCCGTAGCCACCATCCGGCGCTATGAGCTGCGCACGGGTGATCTGGTGGAGGGTAAGGCGCGTCAGCAGCGGGATACCGACAAGTTCGCGGCGCTGTTATTTACGGAGAGAATTAACGGACAGCCGGCCGCAGAGTCAGAGCAGCGCTTGGCGTTTGAAAATCTGGTGCCCATCTACCCCAGCCGCCGGATCGTGCTGGAAAGCGAAAAGGACAGCCACAATTGGCCGATGCGCATCGTCAACCTCATCGCGCCGATCGGCTTTGGGCAACGCGCGATGATCGTCGCGCCGCCGGAAACGGGCAAGTCCATCCTGCTCCGGGAACTGTGCAAAGCCATCAAACAGAACGACGAGATCGCGCATGTGATGATGCTTCTCATCGACGAGCGGCCGGAGGCGGTTACCGAGATCCGCGATGCCGTCGGCGAGGACGCGGAAGTTTTTGCCTCCACCTTCGATACCGCGCCCGAAAACCAAACCCGTGTCAGCGAGACGATGCTGGAGCGCGCGGAACGCTTGGTGGAACGTGGCCAAAACGTCGTCATTCTGCTGGACAGCCTTACCAAGCTGACGCGCGCCTATCAGGCGACGCTCACGCAGGGCGGCCGCGCGATGACCAACACCGTCACCCCCGCGGCGCTGGTGCGGCCCAAGCGTTTTTTCGGCGCGGCGCGCAACACGCGCGATGGCGGCAGCCTTACGGTAATCGCCACCATACTGGTCGAGACCGGTTCTCGGGTGGACGATATTATATTTGAGGAGTTTAAAGGCACGGCCAACATGGAACTCTGGCTGGACGTGCCGGAAGGCAACGAGCCAATGTTCCCGGTGATCGACATGCAAAGAAGCGGCACTAAAAAAGAGGACATGCTGTTAAACGAGCAGGAGATCGAAGGGCTGAAGGCGATTCGTACGGTGCTGGGCTCCACCACCAACCGCGAGGCGCTTTCGCAGCTGATCGGCATGATGGCGAAAACCAAGGATAACGCCGATCTGTTCAACCGCCTGAAAGATTGGGTGGCCATGTGGGAAAAGAGCGGATTCCTGGTCCGCAAATAAACGAAAGTACCTTTCGCCAAACGAAAACAAGCCGCCGAACCGGACGCATACGCGCCATGCCGGCGGCTTTTCCTGTTTGGAAGGGTCTACACCTTTCTTTTTACGGCGTGCCCGGTACCTGCCACACGCCGCAGGAGAAGCGTTGCGAGTGCAAGCACGGCAAAAACTGTAACGGTGAGCGCGCGGGAGGTAAAAAAGGCGTGGTTAAACGAGTGGTTGGCGGTTAACGCGTACCAAAAGAGTGGCAGAAGAGCGGTCAGGCTCAGCGCCACGGGCAGCCCGACGTTTTCGGTCGCTTCCCGTTCGGATTGGCGGACAGGTACGGTTTTACGGCGTCGGCTGGCGGTGCGCGCAAGCAGCGTCGCGTATACGGCGGCAACAGCCACAGCAACGAGCAGGTAGGTTTTTTTCGCAAAGACGCCGAAAACGGTACGGTACACATCCGCGATGCCGATGGCTGCTCCGTCCGACGCGTACGAACTGCGCTGCGTGATCTTCGCCCACAGGTTGGCGACAAACCAGGGGTCGCCGCCCAGCAGCGCCGCGATGACCCATTTGCCCGCCCACATGTCGAGATAACCGGTCAGCCACGCGCCGAGGCACAGCAGGAATTTCCGCAACGCCTCCCTGCGGGAGACAGCGGGCGTGAGCAGCATATAGAGGATAAATGGCATTCCGAAGGTCGCGATGGGGTAGGTAAAGTAATCCAGATAGCTGGTGGCCATACCCGTAACCATAAAAAACGCGGCCGTGCGGAAGCGCGTGCGCGTTGCGCCCGGCGCGAAGAGTAACACCAGCATCGCCGTAAGAAAAAGCAGAAACACCGTCGAAAACTGCAGCGAAAACCCTGCGATGGCCGGCGTTACGCACACAAGCGCCAGGGCGAAGGCGGGCGCAAAGCGCATGAGTGAGCGCCGGAAAAAGCCTGCCAGCACCGCCAGCACCATCAGCTGCTCGACGGTCATCAGCAGTACGCGAATATCCATATAGCTTAAAAAACACAACAGAGGTTTGAGAAACACCAGAAAACCGTGCCAGTAGCGCGCTGCGGAGACGGCGGTTAAACCGTCCTGCCCGCTTTGGCCGTATTGCAGCAGCGCTGCGTAGGTGGAACCGTGATAGGCGCAGGTCGCGCTCTCCACCACCCGGCGGAGCAGCGGCAGATCGCTTTGGTAGGCGGCGGCCAGCAGCATGCTCGCGTCGGTGCTGTTATCCAGCTGCGTGGTCAGATATCCCTTCACGAGCTGCTCGTAAGGAATTTCCCCCGTCTCCCAGGAGCCGTCCAACGTTTGTACGGACAGGCGCACGTTGCGGGCGATCGGCTCGTTCGGCAGGGCGTATACGGCGGACAGCAATAAAAAACCGGCCGTAATCCCGCCCAGCAGGATACACCCCAGGCGCGCCAGCTGTTTCCATGGGGTACCCGATGTCGTTTTCATGGCCGATTACTTCCTTGTCTTTTGCCGCGCTACATGGTCGATTGCTGTTCCACCAGATGCCCGGCGCCGTAACGCTCGCGCAGTTTGGGTTTTTCAATCTTGCCGGTGGGGTTGCGCGGCACTTGTGCGAAGATGATTTTTCGGGGCCGCTTATAGCGCGGCAGTTCCAGGCAGAAGTCCTCGACCTCGTTTTCGGTCATGGTTTCGCCGGTCTTGACCTCGATGATCGCCGCGGCGATCTCGCCCAGCCGCTCGTCCGCCATGCCGATCACGGCGACATCCTTGATCTTGGGGTTGGCGCGCAGGAAATCCTCAATCTGCACGGGGTAGAGGTTTTCCCCGCCGCTGATGATCACGTCTTTTTTCCGATCCACCAGATAGATAAATCCGTCCTCGTCATAACGGGCCATATCGCCGGTACACAGCCAATCGCCGCGCAGCACCTCGGCCGTGGCCTGCGGGTTTTTATAATAGCATTTCATCACGCCGGGGCCCTTGACGGCCAGCTCGCCCACCGTGCCCTGGCTTACGTCGCGCATCTGCTCGTCCACGATGCGCGTTTCCCACAGATACCCGGCCTTGCCGATGGCGCCGACCTTGTGGATGTTTTCCACCCCCAGGTGGACACAGCCGGGGCCGATGGATTCGCTAAGCCCGTAATTGGTATCGTATTGCTGGTTTGGAAACACGTTCAGCCACCGGGTGATCAGGCTGGGCGGTACGGGCTGCGCACCGATATGCATCAATCGCCATGGTTTCAGGCGGTAATCGGAAAGCTTGATTTCGCCCCGGTCGATGCTGTCCAGGATATCCTGCACCCAGGGAACCAGGAGCCATACGATGGTTGCTTTCTCGTCGGATGCTGCCTGCAGCACCCACTCCGGTTTTACGCCACGTAAAATCACCGCCTTGCTGCCGGCAAGCAGACTGCCAAACCAGTGCATCTTTGCGCCCGTATGGTACAGCGGGGGAATGCAAAGGAAAATATCGTCCTTGGTCTGCCCGTGGTGCTTCTGCTCCACCAGGCAGGCGCTGACCAGTGCTTCCTGACTGTGCAGGATCGCCTTGGGGAAACCGGTGGTTCCGGAGGAAAAGTAGATGGCCGCATCGTCGGAATCCAGCAATTCCACCGCGGGCGCGGTGGAGGAGCAGTAGCCGGCGTAACTTTCAAAATTGTCGGCATAGCAGGGCGTATCGTCTCCAACGAAAAAGAAGTGCCGGATGCCGGTCAGCCGTTTCATCACCTGATCCACGCGGCCCACAAACTCGGGCCCCAGCACCAGCACCGAAGCGTCGGACAGATCCAGGCAGTAGGCGATCTCCTCGGCGGTATAGCGGAAGTTCATCGGCACGGCCAGGGCGCCGGTTTTGAGTATCCCAAAGTAGATCGGCAGCCAGTCCAGGCAGTTCATCAGCAGGATGGCGACCTTGTCGCCCTTGCGGACGCCGCGGGTGAGCAGGAGGTTGGCGAAGCGGTTCGCCTGGCGGTCAAACTCGCGCCAGGTGATCTCACGGCGGAACTTGCCGCCCGAAGCGGATTCGATCAGGCTGTACTCACGCCAAGTGACGCTGTGCTCGGGCTGCAGCGCGGGGTTAATTTCCACCAGCGCCACCTCGTCGGGTTTGATGCGCGCATTTTTCTCCAGAAAATCGATGATGACCATATGAATTTCCTCCCTACCAAACTACCATACTACATAGGCGCTAAATTAACTAACATATAATAACTCTATTATAAGACAGCGGATTTTATATTGTCAATGTAGTGTTATGGACTTATTGGAGTGAAACGATATTCTATAGGATTATTATTGTGAATGTGATTATTTTGACGTTTTTATCTCATTATTAATTGAAACAATATTACTTTTGTATTTTAAGTATGCAATTATACAGGTTATTGTTATTAATAATATTAGTGTTACATAAATAATATAAAAACATATTTCAGTTGGCGAGCTTATTGTTCCAATGATCTGAAGCATAGTCCCACATAGCAGAATCATTATCCCAATAGTTGCAAGACATTTTTGCAAAGCAGCTTCTTTTGAAATACCCCCACCCAAAAAATTGTAAGTCGATTTCCTTAGTATGCCTGGCAAAGAAACAGAAATTATCATAATAACCGAAATAAGTGTACCAATAAAACTTAAAACAAGGCCAATTACAATTAAAGCATTTCTTGATAAAAACATGACATAACCTCCTCCTTGACTGCTGCCACGCTTTGTAAACACTTATTCGTATGGTTTTAATGGTCGATTGTATTATCTTGTTTTTACTAAATTCTGTGCACGCGCGCCACCAGTTCTGCCGGGTTCTGTGCGCGAAAAAAGGAGGTGCCCATGACCAGTGTGTCCGCGCCCGCCTGCGCCAGCAGCGGCGCGTTTTGCAGGTTCACGCCGCCGTCCACCTCAATCTCGCCCGTAAAACCCATCGCGCGGATTGCGCGGATTTTTACAAACATACTGTCGTTAAGTGTCTGCCCGCCGAAGCCGGGCTCCACTGTCATCACCAGAATCTGATCCAGCTGGTCCAACCAACAGCGCAGTTCTTCGGCCGGTGTGGCGGGTTTAAGCGAGGCGCCCGTCTTGAGCCCCAGCGCGCGGATGCGGGCGATGGATTCGGCGAAATGGTCGGCCTCCACATGCACGGTGATGGCGTCGGCACCGCTTTGGGCGAAAACGTCCACGAAACGCAGCGGGTCCATGAGCATCAGGTGAACGTCGGCAAATAAGCTTACTTCCGCCTTTAAGTCCTTCAAAAGCGCGGGGCCAAAGGAGAGGTTGGGCACGAATACCCCGTCCATCACGTCGAAGTGGACGTACTCACACCCCGCATCGGCGATACGGCGGGCAGCCTCGCTCATGTGCATGGTGTTCGCCGCCAGAATCGACGCGGCAATCTTACTCATATCGGTTCCTCCACGTCTGCTTGACCTTGTCAAGCAGTTGATGATACCGTTCCAGCCGCGCCTTGGATAGCTCGCCCCGCGCGGCGGCGGTGAGCACGGCGCACCCCGGCTCGCTGAAGTGGTAGCAGGGTTGAAAATGACAATCGTCTTCGTAGGGCGCAAAATCGGGATAATAGGCTTTCAGCAACACCGGATTCATCGGCTCCAGCAGCTCCAGCAGGCTGAAACCGGCCGTATCCAGCACCTGATACCCGTCCTTCACCAGCAGTTCGGTGTGGTGGGTGGTGTTTTTGCCCCGCCCGATCTTGCTGCTGATGTCGCCGGCTTCCAGCGTGAGCCCTGTTACTTTGTTGAGCAGCGTGCTTTTTCCCACGCCGCTTTGACCCGTCATGCATCCGATGCCGTCCTTTAACGCCGCGGCAAGCTGGTCTAACCCATAGCCGGTTTGTGCGCTCACTTCCAGCACGGGCGCGTCCGCCCGCGCGTATTCTTCGCGGATCTCGACAGCCAGCGAAGGATCCAACTCCCGTTTGTTGACGACCAGCACGGGCGATATGCGCTGCATATGCGCTGTGACCAGCAGGGTATCGATCAGCAGCCTGTCCGGCTCCGGCTCGGGCGCGAGCACGATGAACAGATGGCGGATGTTGGCTACCGGCGGGCGCACCAGCTCGTTTTCGCGGGGCAGCACCTGTTCGATCCACCCGTGTTCTTCCCCGGAGCCCGGGGCAAAGCGTACGGCGTCGCCGACCAGCGGCGTGATGCCCTTGCGGCGAAAGACGCCCTTGGCGCGCACAACGTGTACGTCTCCCGCCTCATCCCGCGCGTAATACAGCCCACCCATGGCTTTTACGATAACGCCGGCACGTTCCTGCAGGATCATTGAAGCGTTACCTCTTTTTCCGCAATCAGCTGTCCGTTCAGGTAGGCGCGGCAGGCCAGCGAACCCGAGAAGGTGGAGCTGACCGGGATGATGATGGAGTAAGCGGCACCAGTGGTGGTCATGCCGTTATACTGCTCCACTTCCACGCCGTTTTCTACGAGGATGACCCGCAGAGGAACGCTGTCGGTTCCGGCGGGAATATCAACCTCCATATCGGCGCGGTAGGGCTTACTTTTTGCACCGACGGTCAGGGTGACCTGTGTATCCAGCACCGCCATGGTGCCCGCGGCGGGGGACTGGGTCAGCACTTTGCCGATTTGATCGTCCGTCGCCACGCCGTAAACCACCTTGCCTGCTGTGAGTTTATTTTCCGTTATCAGTTGCAGCGCCTCTTCGTAGGTTTTGCCGAAAAGGTCGGGCACGAGCGTACTCCCGCCTGAAAGCGTAACCGCGATCTCCTGCCCGGCCGAGCAAGGTTCGCCCTCCAGTGGGTTTTGCGCGATCACCGTATCCACCGGTTCTGTGGACGGGCTTTTGGATACCACCATGCTCAGCCCCTTGTCCTTAAGCCTGGCGGCGGCTTCGTCCCGGGTGAGTCCCGTTACATTGGGCGCCAGCAGCTGCAAGGGGCCGAGGCTGACCGAGACGACAACGCTGTCGCCCTTGCGCATCTCCACGTCCGCCTGTGGCGTTTGCCCGATCACGGTGCCTTTGGGGATTTTGTCGTGATTCACCTCGGTTTGCTGCCAGTTCAGGCCCGCGCGCTTCACCAGCGCCTGCGCGTCTTCCACGGCCAGGCCGACCAGATCGGGTGCGATGGCACTGTCCGTAACGGCGCGGTAAATGGCGATGGAACCGAAAATGAGCCCGATGAGCACCAGGCAGACGGTGAGCACAGTCAGCGTCGTGGAGATATTCCGGCGGCGCTTTTTGACCGCGGCGAAGCGAGCGGTCTGGGAGGCGGTCGCCGTGCGCTGCCTGGGCGGCGGACTTGTCTTGCCGGGAGATGGCGCTGTTGCACGCTCACCAAGCTGCGGCGTGTTGGGATCGGGTCTGCCCTCCTTGGCCTTCATCAGCGCGTCCGCCATTTCATGGGCGCTCTGGTAGCGTTTCCGGGGCGACTTTTCCAGTGCTTTCATCACCACTGCAATCACGGCGGGCGGGACATTGGGGTTGAGTTCCGCAATGGGCGGCGGCGCGGC
>JAJFVI010000302.1 GCA_021371895.1 Eubacteriales bacterium
TGTAATCCTTCTGCTCCCGCGCGGTTTTCGCATAGCAAATATCGTAGATGTTGAAACTCAAGGATTTGGTCAGGTTGTTGAAACCGTACAGCGTTAATTTCTCGTCCATGGGCGCTCCCTCCGCGTCTGCGTAAAATAAAAAGATGTGCCTTGGTAACAAAGGCACATCTTGTAAGCGTCTGATTTCCGCGGGCACGGCATAATGGCATACGGTTTCCCGCCGTTTTGCAGCCCACGTGCGAACCATTCAGAGTCTATACAGTAAGAACTTACTTTTACTACTCTTTTTGACCGTTTTACAAGCGTGTACCCAAGTACACTTGGTTATGAAGTAACCAACTGGCTATTCAGTAGCCAACTCATAAAAGTTGCGCAAAAGCGCAATCAAACGTGTGGAAAGGTTCCACACTCGGCAGTTGACCCGGCTGTCCGTAAGGCCTTTACTCCCCAGAAGGGAGCGGGTCAGTAAGTTCTTGCCGCCACGGCGACAGGAAACAGGTTTATGATAATATGATTGGTGCGCGTTGTCAACCTTTAGGGCGATTTTTTTCGCACGGCACCGCTGCCCCGCGCTCCCGGGCAGCGCTGCGAACCTCGCTCTTTTCTTCGCCCGGCTCCTTCCCCCGCCAGACTCCAGCCACATTACGCCCGCGCACTCAGCGGCATTCGAGCAACAGAAAAGCGTTTGCAAAGTCATCGGCCGGAAGCGGTTTGCCCCAATAGAACCCCTGGATTTGATCGCAGCCCAGTTCCAGCAGCAAATCCAGCTGTTGCTTTGTCTCCACACCCTCTGCGATGACCTGGAGCCCCAGCGACTTGGCAAGCAGTATGATGGATGCGACGATTTTACGATGGGATTCGTCGCTGACGATTTGATCAATCAGGGGCTTGGCGATTTTCAGCTTGTCAAAGGTCAGCATACTCAGGTATCCCAACGAGGAATAGCCTGTTCCGAAGTCGTCAATGGAAATGGTTATGCCTTTGTCTCCAAAATGCCTTTTAATCTGCGTCGCGTTATTTTCATTGTCCAGCACAATGCTTTCCGTAATTTCAATGTCGATCCATTGATACACCGCCTTGTAGCGGTTAACCGCGGCATCCAGTACGGCCAACGTGCTGGCTTGGCCCAGCTGCTTTGGGGAAATATTGATTCCCATTCTGAAATCGGTTTGATACGTCTGATTCCAGCTGGCAATCTGCCGGACGGCGTTTTGAATCACCCAGTTGCCAATGGGTATAATTAAATTATCCCTTTCCGCAATCGGGATAAACTCAACCGGCGAGATAGGCCCCAGGTTCGGACAATTCCAACGCAGCAAGGCCTCCATGCCGATCAGTTTACGATCCGATATGCGGAACTGCGGCTGGTAATGCAGCGTAAACTCACGTTCGTAATCCGCTTTCATCAGATTGATTTGGATCTGGTGTTCCCGCTTCATGGCGGCATCCACGTCGTTATATTGCAAAATGTGATTGCCGGAAGACCTTTCTTTTGCGAAACGCATCGCGATCCCCGCATTTTTAAGCAGCGTCAACGCGTCCAAAGAATCCAGGGGAAACAAAGCGATGCCTATGCTGACGGTAACGTGAATCACGTATATGCCGATTCTGGCGGGCTCTTTGCAGATACTGGTGATCTGTTCGGCTACGTTTTCGTATTCGTTGTCCTGAAAAGGCCCTTTCATAAGATAGGCAAACTCATCCCCGTCAAGCCTGGCCAGCAAGCCCGTATTCCCCAGTGTTTTGTTGACCCGCTTCCCGAGCAGGTTGATGATCTGATCCCCCGTGATATGCCCGTATGTATCGTTGATCCCCTTAAGGTTGTTCATATTCCATAGAATCAGAGCGATTTTTTCACCGTCGGAAACGTGAAGAATGTCTTTCTCCAGCCTCTCCAGGAAATACCGCCGGTTATATAACCCGGTTAAGGCATCATGAATATTAATAAACTCCAGTTCCGTATATTTCTGCTCCAGTTCCGTGTTGGCCGATTCCAAGTCGCATGTCCGCTCCGACACAAGCTGCTCCAGCCGGCTGTTCATAGCCACTTCCCGCTGCAGAAGTTCTTTATTGCGGATTGCCGTTTGAATATACCAGCTGTTAAGTTCATGTAAAAAAATCAGTACAATGAAAAAGGCAATGTCAAACAGGTCGAATCCCTTAAACAGGATGATCAGAACGGGGCAAAACAATAGCAGCAAGCCTTTTTTCCGGTGACCGACATTGGAATAAGCATCCCCCTCATTATCGTATGTCAGGGGGTCCGCCCCATAATAAAGCTTTACAGCGAAAGCAAGGCCAAACAACGTCGCCAGATAGCATGCGTCTATCAGCGTATCGGGGGTATACTGGCCCTGTGCGTACAGGGAATAATAAATCAGATCAGCAAGTGAGAAAAGAAAGATAACGATTGTCAATATGCGCAGAAAGGGCGGGATTCTACCTTTCCTCACGGACATGTACCAGATGCTGATTAGCAGAATCTGGAAAAAATCAAGCATGATACAAACCGAATCAATCACGCCGATGTTCATGATAGACCTGAGCGTTTCGATGTCTTTATTCAGCAATATCGACCAGAAAAGCCAGATGATCGCGATGGAGAAAAAGGCGGCGTCCAAAATCAATTGAACCGTATCCCATTTTTTCAGACGCTTAATGAGATATAAAATGGTCGTGAAGATCAGAAACACGTTCGTCCCAGAATAGAAGAAAGCAATCAAATCGCTATCTGCGGGATCGATATGAAACACCTGACCGTACAGGAGCCACAGAACGTCCGCCACAGCCCAGGAAAATATGGCGAAACCAACGAACAGGAAATTTAGACTGAACTGTTTGTTGGACGATGTATACACCGCATAAAAAATGATGCCGACGGCCAGAAGATCGCACGCCACCGCGAGCAGGTCGCTTAACAGGCTGCTCTTTATGACCATGGCGGCAGCATAGAAAGAAAAAGATACGACCAAGATGATCGCAGTTCTCTTGATTGGCTTAGTCATTGGTTTGCACCTCTGAACGTCTATCGTATTAGGGCTTTCATGGGCCGAAGATTACGAGGCAACCTCCGCCGTGATGGCCGTTTCCACGCGGGCGAACAAGCGCAGCATGCAGATGAGCGCAGCTTATCACTTGATCCGTCCCGTAATAAGCTCGCCTTCCTGCATGAAAGGTACGCACATAGAAACGCCAACGAGGACATTTAAAATTGCGTTGCTATGAGTCTTTCCATACCTCGCAGGAAACGGAGCCCCTCTAATGACAATATAATTATAACAGAATATCCATTGCTTTGATAGTGGCACTTTGAATAACCATTATTGATTCCGGGAAGGCGGAGGAAGCTGGTTTTGCTTCGTTCATCACGCTTGCATGCACCGATTGGGAATGGGCAAAAAAAGAACGCCGGAAACCGACAACGGACGGTTTCAGAAGCGCGTTGGAGTGACCATCGTCTACGTGGCACGGCACAGTAGTCTGGCGGCGGAAAGATGCCCGGATAACCACACAGGTTCGGGGCATATCCACCGTTTCCACCGGCGCTTGCAGTTGCGCCGGATGTAGCCGTGAACGGGACAGGACTTTTCCGCTTTTGATGATAAGGCATTCATGTAAAGCCTTTATAACGCGCAGGTAAAATCTATGTAAAACATTCAGCTGCCGGAATGAACACATCGTTCGGCAGATCCCGCGAAATGCAGCAGCGCAAGGACGTACCGGGCAACGTGTACCGTAAAGAACCTGCGTCGGCAAACAGAATGTTCACCCTGCCGTAAAGCCGGAGCTTCAGCATCCAGCCAAAACGGGATTGCCCCCGTTTAGTCCGGGGGAACCATTGTTTCGAAACGTTCTATTCTATCCCGCTCCGTCAGCGTTTCCAAGCCGAACAGAGCGTGCGCAACGGCGGAGCAAGCCGCCCCGAAACCCGGCATTGCGATTGCAAACCCCACCGGAAACGGCTATAATAAATATACCGCCCGGCAGGGCAGCGGTCTGTGGATACGGACGACCTGCGCGGCTTGGAAAGGAGTCCCTTTATGAACAATCGGGAAAACTACGAAGCCTGGCTGCACGCTTTTGCCTCCGATACGGAAACCGTTACAGAACTCAAGGCGATCACCGACGACCCCGCGGAGATCAAAGATCGGTTTTACCGCGAGTTGAGTTTCGGCACCGCCGGGATGCGCGGGGTGCTGGGGGCCGGCACCAACCGCATGAACGGGTATACTGTCCGCCGCGCCACGCAGGGGCTTGCGAATTATTTGAACGCGCATTTTGAGCACCCCACGGTGGCTATTGCCTACGACAGCCGCCGCAAGAGCGCCGATTTCGCGCTGCAAACCGCGCTGGTGCTGGCCGCCAACGGCGTGCACGCCAAGCTGTTCGACGCGCTTCGCCCCGTGCCCATCCTTTCTTTCGCGGTGCGCTGGCTTAAGGCCGACGCGGGCGTGGTGATTACCGCCAGCCACAACCCTCCGCAGTATAACGGCTATAAGGTCTACGGCCCCGACGGCGCGCAGATCGGCCCCGAAACCGCCGATGAAGTGACCGCCGCCATCGAGGCGCTGGATTACGGGAAGGAAAAAAACATCGGCGAAGCCGAAGCCAAAGCCCTTGGGTTGCTCACGATCATCGGCGACAAGGACGTGGACGACGAATACATCCGCCGCATCAAAACCCTGTCCATCAACCCCGCGATTGTCCGGGAAGAGGGCAAAACGCTTAAAATCGTCTACACGCCCCTGCACGGCAGCGGCAACGTGCCCGTACGGCGGGTGCTTAAAGAAATCGGAATTACCAGCGTGAGCGTGGTCAAGGAGCAGGAGTTGCCCGACCCGGCTTTTTCCACCATCACAGTGCCCAACCCCGAAGACCCGAACGCTTTCACGCTGGCGATTCGGCTGGCTGAGCAAGTGGGCGCGGACGTGTGCTTCGCAACCGATCCGGATTGCGACCGGCTCGGCGTGGCCGTGCGGGACAATAACGGCGTTTTCCGCCTGCTGACCGGCAATCAGATCGGCTGCCTGATGCTGCACTACATCCTTTCAGCCAAAAAAGCCAACGGCACCCTGCCCAAGGACGGCGCAGTGGTCAAATCCATCGTGTCCACCGAGCTGGCCCGGCCCATCTGCGAGGCGCACAAGGTAGCGCTGTTTGATACGCTCACGGGCTTTAAGTTTATCGGCGAGATGATACAGCAGTTTGAGGATGAGCACAGCCACACCTTCCTGTTCGGTTTTGAGGAGAGCTACGGATTCTTAAGCTCCACCTTCGTGCGCGACAAGGACGGCGTAAACGCGAGCCTGCTGATCGCCGAGGCGGCGGCCTATTACAAGGCGCAGGGCAAGACCCTTTCCGATGTGATGAACGAAATTTACCAGACTTACGGCTATTATCTGGAAAAGGTGCAGAGCACCACCATGCCCGGCGCCGACGGCCTCAAGCTGATGGACGAAGCCATGGAGCGCATCCGCAGCCATCCGCCGGAAACGATCGGCGGCGTGCGGGTAAAGCAGGTGCTGGACATTCAGAAAGGCACACGCACCGATACGGCAACCGGCAAGGTGGAAAAGCTTGCCTACCCTGAAAGCGACGTGCTCTACTTCGCCATGGATGGCGGGCACTTTGTGTGCGTGCGCCCCAGCGGCACCGAGCCCAAGATAAAATTGTACGTAAATGTAAACCATCGGGAAAAGGCGAAAGCCGAAGCCCTGTTGGAGGGGATGGCGGAGGACGCCGCCCGGTTGCTGGCAGGGTAAAGAAACTGAGCGAAACGAAAGCTGCAGCACTTAACTACAGGAACAGCAAAAAGGGAGAATGCTGTTTATTTTCTATCTTTGCCAGCAGAGCGTTTTAGTAAAACCCCCGCTGTATTTAAGTTACTATTATCCAAAACGGAATACTTTGACAGGTTAATGGATATTTGATCTAAGGGACAAACGTCACCTGTTTACCATATATATCCACATTCTTGATAAGAGAACCGAATTAACGTAAGATCAACATAATAGAAGTTCAATGAAAACAATGGTCACGCTCATCAGTAAAGTATGCCCGCCGTTCTAAACGGCGGACGTACCAGACCATCAAAGAGGCTTTATCCAAGGGAGGTGTCGGAGGGTCGCACCCTTCCGACTGTATTCGTATCGCTCGGCTTTTCCAGTCGTTCAGTCGTCGCCAACTGCACTCTCTTTTGCTGCCGCGCTTCGCTCCTCGCCTTCGTGTTGTTTTCACCTACGGCGAAGTGCGCACTGCGCACCCACTTCCCTCCGGCGCCAAGCGCGCGGGGAGTTTGCGGCTTTGCTGCAACAGAACCCGTTATTCGAAAAAGTGGCTTGACCACTTTTTTAACACGCAAGAACGCCCACCGTTCCAAAGGCGGGCGTTCTTGCGTAAGCCTGTTTTCTCTATGACCTCAAGTACGCCGTCAGCACCTTCTTGGCACCTTCCATGTCCCGCAAATCCACGATTTCGCAGGCGGAATGCACATTCCTGCACGGAATGCTGATTGTACACACGGGCATACCGCCGCGGGAAAGCTGCATGGAGCTCGCGTCCGTACCGCCGTAAGGCAGTACCTCGCGCTGGCAGACGACCTTGACGCGCTTAGCGGCGGCAAACAGCCTTTCCACCATCTCGGGGTTGCTGATGCTGCGCGCGTCCATGATCTTGATGGCAGGGCCTTCACCCAGGCTGATGGCCAGCTTGCGATCCTCGGGCAGGTCGCCGCATAGGGTTACGTCCAGCGCTATGCCCTCGTCCGGCTCGACGCTGAAGGCGGCGGTCTGGCTGCCGCGGCAACCGACTTCCTCCTGGGTGGAGAAAACGGCGATCACGGTATTGGGGCAGGCGGACAGATCCAGCATCGTGCTCACCAGTAGTGCGCAGGCGCTGCGATCGTCCATGGCGGGGGCGGCCAACCGGTGCTTGCCGATGGAAAAGCAGGGTTCGGCAAACACGGCCACATCGCCGGGCTGCACCAACTTCAGGGCTTCCTCGGCGTCTTTGGCGCCGATATCGATGTAAAAGGCTTGCAGCGAACTATTTTCGCCATGTTTCAGGGGCTGCTCCACCAATACGCCCTCCACCCCATTTGCAAAGCGCACATGGCGTATGCGCAGGTTATTGACCATCAGGCCGCCTACGTTGCTCACGCGCAGGAAGCCTTCCTTTTCCACATGCGTCACCACCATGCCGATCTGATCCATATGGGCCGAAAGCATAATGCGTTTGCCGGTTTTCAGCCGTCCTTTTTTCTCACAGATCAGGTTGCCCAGCGCGTCGCGGCGGATGGAATCCACCTTGCCTTTCAGCATCCCCTCGATGACCTCGGCGACCTTGTTTTCACGCCCGGAAGGGCCGTAAACGGAGGTCAGCTGTCTGATGAGTTCCTCCATGCAATATCATCCTTTCTATGCTCAATCACTCGCATCAAAGCGGAATCCGTTATAAGGTGGCCAGCCACGCGCGCACAAGCGCCGCCTGCGCGTCCACGTCCATAAGCGCGCAAACCGAGGCGGGGCTGTGGAGGTTGCGGCAGGGGATGGAAAGCACCAGCGTCCGGCTGCCGACGCCCGCACGCTGCATGGCGCCCGCATCGTTTCCGCCGGCTACGAATTGCTTTACCTGGCAGGGAACGCCAGCTTTTTGGGCAACCGCAAGCAAAGCGCGGTACAGCTCCGCGTCGCCGATGGAGGCAGTATCCATAAACGATACGCACACACCCCCGCCCACGCGGCACACCTGCATAGCCTCCGGCGTATCGCCCAGGTCGTTGGCGGTGGTGGTTTCCATGGCCAGCGCGATATCCGGCTGCACACGGTAGGCCGCGGCGGTCGCGCCACGGCAGCCGACCTCCTCCTGGCTGGTAAAGGCGAATACCAGCTCGCCGTCGTAGGGGGCGTTCAGCAGGCGCAGCAGGTTATAGACCCCCGCGCGGTCATCCAGCGCCTTGGCGTACACGTGGCCCTCGCCAAAGGGGGTATAGGGTGTATCGAAGGTGACGGGAGTGCCGGCGGGGGCGGCTTTTTCCGCCTCGGCCTTGTCCCGCGCACCGATGTCAATAAACAACTGATCAATCGGCAGTACGGCCTTGCGGTCTTCCGGCGTCTGCTGGTGGATGGCCATGGCGCCGATGACGCCCGGAATCGAAGCGGCTTCGGACGTATCGTACCCGACTTTCACACGCTTGGAAACCAGCACGCGCGCGTCTACCCCGCCAATGGCGCGAAAGCGCAGCAGCCCGTCGTCCGTAGCGGATACGACCATCAGGCCGACCTCGTCCATATGCGCGGCCAGCATCACGCGCGGCAGGCCGGGCTTTGCGGCCTTGCGCACAGCGATTACGCTGCCGATACCGTCCAAACTTACGGCGTCCGCACCAAGCGTTTTCACACATTCGTTGCGCACCAGCCTGCGCACCGCTTCCTCGCGGCCGCTCAGGCCCTGCGCTTCGCAAAGGGTTTTTAAGTCCATAGCTCGTCGTCCCACCCTTCGTCGATCTCGGCGGCGAACGCCGCTACCAGCCGCCCGCATTCGCGCAGGGCGTTCATATCCAGCAGCTCCACCGTAGTGTGCATGTATTTCAGCGGCAGGTCGATCAGCACGCAGGGGATGCCCTCGCGCGCGATCTGCACCGCGTCGGTATCGGTACCGGTACCACGTTCGGCCTGCTCCATGTTCAGCTTTACGCCGTGACTCCCGGCTGTTTTCATGAGGCGCTTGAGCAGCTTATGCTGAATAAAAGGGCCGTAGGTGGCGGCGGGCGCGTCCAAGGGCACGGTGCTGTCCGGCCGGCTGGCAGGGATGGGGGCGTGGCTCACGTCCAGGATAATCGCCAGATCAGGTTTGGCGTTATGCGCCGCGACCTTCGCGCCGCGGGTGCCGACTTCCTCCTGCGCGGTGCAGGCAAAGGTGATCTCACTGGCGTGGCGCATGTGCTTTAACCGCTCGGCCGCCTCCAGCATCACGCCGATGCAGGCGCGATCATCCATGGTCTTGCTGGCGGCGCGCTCATTCATCAGCCCAACGGCGCGGCCCGAAAGCGTCACCAGGTCACCCACGCGCACGTATCTTTTTACCTTTTCCATGGGCAGACCCAGATCAATATACAGATCCTCGCGCTTGTAGTTTTGTTTGCGCTCCTCCTCGGTAAGCAGGTGAGGGGGTTTGGCGCCGATCACGCCGGTCAGCGGCATGGGCTTGCCGTTAAGCGCATGTCCGTGTACGGTCACCACCGCGGCAGGCAGGATGCGGGGGTCCACGCCGCCCACATTGCCCATGCGCAGGGAGCCGTCTTTGAGTATTTCAATCACCATCAGGGCGATCTCGTCCATATGGGCGCACAGGAGGATTTTCGGTGCGCGGCCACCGCGCGCGGGCGGATCGGTCGGCCGGACGGTCGCCAAAACGTTGAACAGCGGATCGATTTCCACGGTGTCGCACAAAGGCGTGAAGCGCGCCTTCATCCAAAGCGCAATATCACGCTCGTATCCGCTGGGGCCGAACAACGGGCCGGCCTCTTGGAGATAGGTCAGGATGTCCATGGGTGTACCGCCTTTCTAAAATAATAAAGCAGAGGCCGCCGTCGGGTACGCCGCCGTGGGGAACGGGTATACGGCGACGTTTCTGCGGGGCCGCGGCAGATCGGCTGCGGGCGCGCCCGGAAACGGAACAATGCAGATATTATACTCGTTTCAATGTACGCGCGCAAGGCGTTTACACCTTGCGCGCGTACATTGACATCTTCGCCCAAACACGTATAATATAAGCAGTACCGTTTTATCCGTGGCGGACGTTCGCAAGTGTCACCCATAAGACCGTAAACCGGCACCTTCCGGTTTCATCCATAGGAAATCGGTTTATCTCACCCTCAGGGAGGGACGACAGCATGAAAAGCACGTACGCAGCGATTACAGCGGCAGAGGCGGCGAAGCCGTGGCCATCCCTGTTCCCTTTTCCGGTTTGTCCGCCGTGGGGCGCACCTGTTCGTGATGCTGACAGGGATGGCATAAGAAAGCGTAAGCCGGCCGCGCCATGCGGCCGATTTACCCAATAACGAAAAGTGGAGGGTTTGGTTATGAAGAAGTATGTTTGCACGGTATGCGGTTATGTCTACGATCCGGCCGAGGGAGAT
>JAJFVI010000303.1 GCA_021371895.1 Eubacteriales bacterium
TCAGCCCGCCGTGTAAAAAGGCGACGCCGAAGGGCGCAGGGGCGAGCGGAAAGCCCCTGATCGCGCCTTCCAGGCGCGAAATCCCAACGCGCCTCCCAGGCGCGAAACCCCAACACACCTCCCAGGCGTGTAATCATCTGCGCCGTCGCGAGCGTAACCGCGACAAATGTGATTTAATCACCTTATCCCTTCACCTGTGCGCAACTCCTGCGTACGATCAGCTCGCAGGGAAGCGTCTCCTGCCCGCGTACGGATTCATCCAGTAGCATCTGCACGGCGCGGCAGCCGATTTCGGTCTGGCGGGTGCGCATACTGGTGAGCGGAGGGTTGGAATACTCGGTATAAAACACGTCGTCACAGCCGATCACGCTCAAATCCTCCGGCATGCGTAACCCGCGCCCTTCGGCGGCGTGCAGCACGCCAAAGGCGACCATATCGTTGGCAGCGATGATTGCCGTGGGCCATTGCGAGGGCACAAGGTGGGAAAGCATTTCGTCCAGCTGTCGTTTGCCGTCCTCCACGGTGCAGCGCCCGAATACGCGATACTGATCTACCATGGGCAGGTGCGCTTCTTCCAGAGCCTTGCGGTAGCTGGCGTCGCGGCTGTAGGGCATCAACTGCTCATCAAACCCCCCCAGCAGGGCGATGCGCTCGTGCCCCAGCTTGGCCAGATACTCCACGGACTTATGCACGCATTCGGAAAGATCTACCGTTACGGAAGGGAAATCCAACCCGGGGGGCATGGTGCCTGTCAGCACTACGGGCATATACTGACGGATGGCGGTCAGCTTGTTCCGCCAGGTCTCCAGCTCGTCCGCGCCGATGAATTCCAGGCAGATGATTACCCCGTCCAGCCGCCGTTCGCTTAATACCTCCACAACGTCCAGCCCGGCGTCGTTCATGTTTTCCCAGGGGAAGAGCGACATGGCATAGCCGTTGGCGGCCGCCTCGTCGTACGCGCCCTCAAAGAGCATCACGTAGTTCGGATTCGCCAGTTTAGGCAGGATGATGCCGTAGGTTTTCGTATGCTTCTGCGTCAGCCCCCGCGCGTAGGCGCTGGGCTGATAGTTATAGCGGGTGATGACTTCCTCCACCTTGCGGCGTGTTTTGGCGCTCACACCGGTTTCCCCACGCATCACGCGGGAAACCGTTGCGATGGATACCCCTGCGTGTTCCGCGATATCATATATCGTTTTACGTTCGATCTCCAAGCGTGCAGCCCTCCCACGCGCGGCCGATGCCGCCGTTTCTAAAAAACAGTATAGCACGCCCCGGCACGCTTGCCAATTGTTTTTCGAATACTCGCGTTATAAAAGAAAGCGCTTACTGGTTGAATAATTTCCAGATCATAAAACGAATCTTTATTGGCAAAACAAGTGGAAACATAAACGAAAACAAGTAAAACACGACATTAAATCGCCTATGGTAGCCTGTTGACAACCCAACCGGAGTTGGATATAATGTAAGCGCTACCGGACAAATTGAATACCCTATATAGTTGACCTGGGGAGGGAAATTTCGTATGCGCGTAAGCAGCCTGCCCGTCATCCAAAAGAACCTGTCGCGCAAGCGTCCAAGCGGCCGATCCATACGGAGTTATTGGGAACTTTACGTCATGCTCCTGATCCCCATGCTCTTTTTATTCGTTTTCAAGTATGGCTCCTACTTCGGGCTGGCGACCGCCTTTGAAAATTACAAAATTTTAAAAGGCGTGTTCGGCTCCGAATGGGTGTGGTTTGACAACTTCATCAAGGTGTTTGGGCATCGCCGCTTCGGGGATGCGCTGCGCAACACCGTGCTGCTCAATGTTCTGGATCTGGTTTTCAGCTTCCCCATGCCCATCATTCTGGCGCTTTTGCTAAACGAGATCCGCCAAAAATCCGTCAAGCGCGTAACCCAAACGATGCTCTACCTGCCACATTTTTTAAGCTGGGTCATCGTGGGCGCGATCGCCTATCAACTTTTCACCTACGGCTCCGGCGTCGTCAACGATATCATCGAGCGGATGGGCGGCGACCGCGTCCCATTCCTGCAAGAGGATACCCTTTGGCTGGTCAGTTATGTGCTCATCGGCGTATGGCAGTCCATGGGCTGGGGCACGATTATCTATCTGGCCGCGATTACGAGCATAAATCCGGAACTGTATGAGGCGGCGGTGGTGGACGGCGCAAACCGATGGAAACAATGTTTGAACGTCACGCTTCCCAGCATCAAGCCCACGATGGTCACGCTGTTTATCATGCGGCTGGGGCAGTTGATGGGCGGCTCGTTTGAAAGGGTCATTGCGCTGAAAAACGTGGCAACCAATGAGTTTACCTACACGATTCCCGTGATGGTATACGATATGGGCCTGCAGTCGGGCACCTCCAAAATCGCGCAGGCGACCGCGCTGGGTTTGTTTCAGTCGGTGATCGGCGTGCTGCTGGTGATCGGCGCGGATTATTTTGTCAAGAGCCTCGGTGAAGACGGGCTGTTGTAGAGAGGCGAAAGATGATGACTGCATCCCAAACCGTGAAACGCCGCAGGTCGATCCGGCGTGGCCCGGGGTATATAACCGGCTCGATTCTCATCTATCTGGTGGTGATCCTCTCGGCGCTGGTGTGCCTGCTGCCTTTCGTGCATGTGTTCGCTAAATCCATCTCCTCCGAGGCGCTGGTAGCGGCGCGCCAGATTATTCTGATCCCACATGGGATTACGCTGGGTGCCTATCGTAAAATCGTGGCGGATGCAAGCATACTGCAGGCGATGAACGTATCCATTCTCATGACCTTTGTGTTTACGGCGCTGGGGCTGGCGCTGACGCTGCTGGCGGCATATCCGCTGTCGCGCAGTTACATGCGCGGGCGCAGGACTTTCTCCTTCTTAATCATGTTCACATACTACTTTGCGGCGGGGATCATACCGGACTACCTGCTGGTCGCCAGACTGGGCCTTCTGGAAAACTTTTGGGGCCTCGTGCTGCCGCTGGCGTTCAGCCCCTGGAACCTGCTGATTATGAAAACGTCGCTAAAGACAGCCTTCCCGGAAAGTCTGGAGGAATCCGCCCGCATCGACGGCGCGAGTTACTTTCGCATCCTCTGGCGGATTGTCATTCCGCTCTCCCTGCCTATCCTGACGACCATTGCGCTGTTTCTGGCCGTGGGCCGCTGGAACGCCTATCAGGACGCGCTTTTCTACATTAAGCAGCGCACCGACTTGCGACCGATACAGCTGAAACTCTATTACCTCGTCATTCAGGCGACCGAATCCTTCCAGTCCTCGGAAAGCGTAGTGACGGTGCAGACCAACCCGGACGTGCTTAAAAGCGCCTGCGTCATGTTCGCCACCCTGCCCATCGTGTGCGTGTACCCCTTTGTGCAGAAGTATTTCGTGCAAGGCATCATGATCGGGGCGGTCAAGGGATAAGCCTGGGTGTTTGCGGCCACGCCGCAAACAAACCCCGTAAGTTTAAAAAATGACGTTCCACTTTTTGGACAGGCGAAGCTTGTATTTAATACCCGGGACAGGGTATTGGATAAATAAAAAAGGAGGGTTATCCCATGAAAAAATTGCTTGCTCTTGTGCTCGCGCTAGCGATGATGATGGGGCTGATGAGCTTCACCGTCGCCGCGACCGCGGAAAACACCGTGACCATCAAGATCCCGGTGTACGATCGTGGCTTCGAGGGCTGGAAAGTGACCGACAACTTCTACACCCAATGGGTGCAAAAGACGTTTGGCGATCCCAACGGCATTAACGTGCAATACATCGCCATCGGCCGTAGCACCGAGGTGCAGGACTACTCCCAGATGCTCGCCGCCGGCAACGCGCCGGATATCATCTTCCATTACGATATGCCTCAGGCGGTCGCCTACCTTAACGAAGGTGCGATACAGGCGCTGGATCTGGAAGAGATGAAGACCTACGCGCCCACGTATTACGCCATGACTGCGTCGATGATGGATGAATACGGCTACATGGACGGCACACCGTACTTCTTCTTCGCCCAGCGGCCCAACGCCGGCTATAACTGGCTCACACTCATCCGTCAGGATTGGCTGGATCAGGTTGGCGCGGCTACGCCCACCAACATTGATGAGCTCAACGCCGTGCTGATGCAGTGGAAAGAAGCCGGGCTGGGCGTGCTCAACACCCAGTTGCTCAAGGACAACTTCACCTACTCCTACGGCTTCTGGACATACCCCGTAGATGCGACGGAGCATGCCCTCTACCTGGATCTGGGCATCGCCGATCTCACCAGCGCAGCCTCCCGGAAGTACCTGAAGAACCTGAACTATGAGTATAACAACGGCCTGATCAACAGCGAATTCTACTTGAACACAGATACCAACGCCTCTCTGGCGAATTTCCTGGACGGCTCCGCCGGCACGTATTCCTTCTACATGACCAGCGGCACCACCGTCATCTCCTCGCTGCTGGCTAACTTCCCGGATGCCAAGGTCTCGGTGCTGGATCCTGCCGCGCTGGCGGCCACCGATAGCTCGCACTACGGCCGCAAGTACTACCCCTTCGGCATGATCATGGGCATCAACGCCACCGCGAACGAGGAAACCCGCATCGCGCTGTGGACGTATCTGGAGTGGATGCTGCAGGACAACCACCTCTCCACGCTGGAAAACGGCGTGGAAGGCGAGAACTACACGCTGGACGAAAACGGCCTGCCTACGGCTGTGGCCGATTACACCGGCGAAGCCGTGCGCTCCAACAACAACAACAAGGATTACTGGTGCCTGTGGGAAGAAGCCGCCCGTTACGGCTCCGACGATCTCAACTACAAGGCCAACCTGCGCAACTATGCGCCTGCCGGCTACGAGGATCTGATCGCCAATAGCTACGAGTACTTCGTACGCGATCAGGCTTTCGCGCAGACCGAAGCGCTGTGGACCACCAATATCGCATCCCGCAGCGAGTACAAAGCGGACTTGAACACGCTCTTCCAGGAGCTCTATGTTAAGTGCGCCATGGCCGCCGAAGCGGACTTTGACGCCACCTATGCCGAGGCCGGCCAGGAGTATCTGGACGCCGGTTACCAGGCGATTCTGGACGAAAAGACCCAGCTGATCGAGCAGGGACTGTATCGCTAAAAGCCTGCCGCGGGGAGCGGGCGGGCGACCGTCCGCTCCCCGCAGGAAGAAAATGCAAAGGAATCTAAATATGCCTACGATTTACCTCATCGGAGATTCTACGGTGGAAGATGGAACGGAACCCTTTCATGGCTGGGGCTGGGCGTTTGGCTCGTTTGCGGCGGTACCCGTGGTGAACCGTGCGCTGGGCGGACGCAGTTCGCAAAGCTATTGGAACGAAGGGCTCTTTACCCCTGTGCGCGCTGCGCTGTGCCCCGGTGACGCGCTGCTGATACAGTTCGGGCACAACGATGAGAAGGATGATCCCGACCGCCACACCGACCCTGAAAACAGCTATCCGGACATGCTCAGCCGATTCTGCGACGCGGCAATCGACGCGGGCGCGCTGCCCGTGCTGGTTACGCCGGTCTGTCGTCGGTATTTTCTACATGACGGAAACCTTCTCTACACGCATGGAGAATACCCCGCGGCCATCCGGGCGCTGGCTGCCCGGCGTGACCTTCCGCTGTGTGATCTGCAGCGGGCGAGCCGCGCGCTGTACCGGACATTGGGGCCTGCGGAGACCGCGAAGCTCTTTGTACGTCTCGCTCCGGGGGAGTATCCCGCCTATCCCGAGGGGCACGATGATTATTCACATTTTAACGACGCCGGCGCCAGGCGCGTGGCGGAGCTCGCGGCGGAAGAAATGGCGCGGGATCCGCGCTGCCGCGCCTATATCCGCATCACGGAGGGAAGAACGCAATGAAGACGCAAAAGGAATACCGGGCACTGGCCGACAGCGTGCTGCAGATGCTGCAAAAAGAACACAGCGAGGACCCCAGCAACGGGCATTTGACCATGGATAACTGGGAATGGCCCGCCGGCGTGGCGCTCTACGGCATCTGGCAAAGGTATCGGCAGACCGGGGACGAGGCGGCGCTTGCGTATATGAGGAATTGGTTTGACCGGCACCTCGCAGGACCCATGCCGCACCGCAACGTCAACACCGTAGGGCCGATGCTTGCGTTGTGCTGCCTGTATGATTCCCAGCGTGACGAGCGCTACCGCGCCCTGGTGGAAGAATGGGCTGCGTGGGTGATGCGCGATATGCCGCGAACCGAGTTCGGAGGCTTGCAGCATTGCACCGTTTGGAACCGACATTACCAGCAGCTCTGGTGTGATACGCTGTTTATGGCGTGTCTCTTTCTGTGCAAGGCCGGGTTGACGCTTGATAAACCCGAATACGTGGAAGAAGCCAAATACCAATTCCTTTTGCACATCCGATACCTGCAAAACAAGGAAACCGGGCTGTGGTACCACGGTTGGACGTTTGACCGCCGCAACAACTTCGCCGGCGCCTACTGGGGCCGCGGCAACGCGTGGTTCACCGCAGCCGCCGTGGAACTCTTGGAGATGCTGCCCATGCAGGACGCATCGCTGCGGCTCATTCAGGCCGCGCTGGCGGATCAGGTGGTGGCATTGTGGAAATTGCAGCGGGTTAACGGAATGTTTACCACGCTTTTGGACGTGGAGGAGAGCCCGTGCGAAACCAGCGCCACGGCGGGCATTGCTTACGGCGTGCTCAAGGGCGTGCGGCTTGGCCTGATCGACTCCGGTTACCGGGAAATGGGCCTGAAGGCCGCCGGAGCCGTGGTTGCGCAGATCGACGAAAACGGCGCAGTGCAGGGTGTGAGCAACGGTACCGGCATGGGGCATGATCTGGAGCATTACCGGAAAATTCTCATCACGCCCACCGCCTACGGGCAGGGTTTGACCTTCCTGATGCTGGGCGAACTCGACCGGGAAAGCGAATAATCCGTCCTTTCCCACTGGAGAAAGGCGCGACTTCCTACGCAATCAGCAAGGCTTGTGTTTGGATGTAAAACACAGGCTTTTGTTGTGTGTGCGCTCCCCTGCGATTGACAAACGCCTTTCTTCCGGGCTATGATGACCTTAGTGAAGGTGCAAGGGACGGATGAATTTGAAACTTAGGCTGTGGTGGGGGCGACGGCGCTTCTGGGCCAAACTTGCGCTGCTTTTCGCGGCGGCACTGGCGGCGACGCTGTTTACGGAGGCGTTTTGCAACCTCCGTGCGTTTTCCACCCAAAGCCTGCAGCCGCTTGACCTGGCCATGGAGAGCCTGCAGGTCGACAGCGTGCTTCCCTGTGAGCAGACGATGGACGGCGTGACCGCTGAAAAAGGAAAGAACCAAAGTGTGGATCTGGTATACGATCACGTTGATGTCCCCCTGCGCACCGTTGTGGTTGCGATGACGGGGGAGGGCGTTCTAAACGTGAGCGTTTCGTTTACCGACGAGGCCAGCGCTAATACCTTGGTGCAGGTGTACAGCGTGTATTGCGTCGCGGACGACCCAGCGCTCAACATATGCTACGCCACAGCCGAAAGCGCCGGTACGGCGAAAGAACTGCGCATCCGCCTGATACCCCAGAGCGACGATCTGTTCACCGTGACCCGGGTGACGCTCAACGCGCCGATCCCGTTTCAATGGCAGCCGATCCGAATGGCGCTGGTTTTCGCCGGTGCGCTGCTGCTTTTATGCGCGCTGTTCCTGCGCGGATTCAACGCGGCTTACGCCTCCGGGCAGTGGGCGCACCGGCTGATCGTTATAGTACCGCTGGTGATGCTACTGGTGTTTTCACTGTTCCTGGCACAATGGATACAGCCGGATTTGCCGCTTTTTGCGGGTGTGACGGATGAAGCGGCGGCTGCCAGCGACGATATTTACGCCGTTTTGTTCGAAACCCTGCGCGCGGGGCGGCTTTCCGTAGCGCTTACGCCAAACGCTGAACTGGCGCAGATGGAAAACCCGTACGACCAAAGCGCGCGCGTATCCAAAGGTGTCCGTTTCAAGTTCGATTATGCCTATTATCAGGGGAATTACTATATCTATTACGGGCTTGCGCCGGTGCTTACCGTATACGCGCCCTATTATGCGCTTACGGGCAAGGTTCCCGCCTCCCGGGACGCGACGCTGCTGATGGCGTGGCTTACGATCCTATTCGTGGGCTGGGCGGTTTGCGGGGTGGCCCGGCGGTACTTGCCAGGCGTGAATGTATTCGCGCTTTCGCTTTCGTGCGTAACAGCGGTCGTCAGCGCAGGCACGCTGTTTTTACTGAGCTCGGCGGATTTTTATTACCTTGCGGAATTAAGCTTCGTCTGTTTTGCTACGGGCGCGATTGCCTTTGGGCTGCACGCAACCGTGCAGGAGCGCCGCCGGCTGCGGTTCGTGCAGTACGCGCTTTCCGGTGTGTGTTTCGCGCTGGCGGCCATGGGCAGGCCTAGCGCCATGCCGATGCTCGCAGCGTTTCTAACGCCGCTGTTTCTCTGTGAATTGCTGCGCAAACGTGCGCGTGTGCGCGAAGCGGCGGCTTTCCTGATCCCGGCCGTATTGGGAATCGGCGCGATACTGCTTTACAACGCGGCACGCTTCGGAGGAGCATTCGATTTCGGCTCTTCCTACCAACTGACGGTGGCGGATATGCGCTGGAGCGGCGTACGCCTTGCGGAGCTGCCGCAGGCGCTGTACCATTACCTGTTGGAGCCGCTGGGATGGACAAACCGCTTCCCCTACCTGTCGGTGGCCTATCACGCCTCGACCGCCGCTGGCCGGTATACGTTTACGCTTTCCAACGCCGGGGTGCTGGTCTACCCTGTTGCGTGGGCGGCGCTGCTGGCAGCGCCGGCATTCGCCCGCTTCCCGGCGGCCGCGCCCGCGCTGCGGCGTGAACGTTGGTGGACGCTACTGCTGCCGCTGATCGTATCACTGCCGATGATGCTGATCTCCTACGGTTACGCGGGCGCGATTCTCCGCTACACCTGTGATTTTCGGTTGTTTTATGCGCTGGCCGGCGCCGGTTGTGCCATGGCGCTGATGTCCCGCGCCGATACGCCCGAGCGCAAGGCGCTTTCGGCGCTGTGCGCCGCGCTGTGCGTGCTGTCGTTTTTTGTGGGCTTCGGAATGCTGTTTGATAACGAGCGGGATTATATCCTGAAAAACTCGCCGCAGATCTATTACGGCCTCCAGCGGATGTTTTTCCCTTACTGAGGCATGACTCGTTTCATATAACATTCACTTACGGCAGCCCTGGGCACGAAAAAACCGGTTTACACGCGCGCCAAAGCGCGTATACTGTTGCCATGAGCGTACGGTCGGCTTCGGCTATGGCCGTCGATCTCCCCGCACATATCACCGCCCGTATCATTCCCGGTGTGATGAACCCCCCAAAGGAATCTGAACGGAGGAAACCCTGATATGAAAAGAACTGTCCTGAAAAAACTCTCTTTGCTTTCCACGTTGCTGCTCTCTGTTGTGCTGCTGGCCGGCTGCACGCAAACAGCCGCACCCACCGCGACGGCCACCGTACCCACCGCGACAGCCGTGCCCACCGCGACGGCTGCACCGGCTGTACTATCCGCGTCTACCGCGACGGCCGCATCCACCGCTACAGCCACGCCTACCGCGACGCCCGCGGAGGTAGCCCTGAAGGTATTCAACAAGGAAGAGCTGGCCAAGTACGACGGTAAAAACGGCAATCCCGCTTATGTCGCCGTGCAGGGCAAGGTATACGATGTGACCGACGTACCCCAATGGAAGGGCGGCAGCCACTTTGGCAAGTTCCAGGCCGGGCAGGACTTAACCAATGAAATCCTGACCCTTTCCCCGCACGGATTGAGCAAGCTGGATACCGTGCCCATCGTTGGGCTGTATCAACCGTAAAGCGCAGAAGGGGGAGCGGGTATGAAATTGCTGAAAACCGGTTTTTCCCGTGTACACGCCGTGGTGGCATGTGCCGCGCTGGTGACGCTCGTCCTTGGAGCGGGCATGGCGCTGGGCCTGATACCGTATACGCCTTACGGGCGGATTCACGGTATACTTGGCATGACGATCTTCCCGCTCCTGTTGTTGTTGCCGCTCTTATCCCCCAAGCGGCGCAATCTGTACCGGGCGCTTAAGGCGAAACTTTTTCTTTCCCGTGCCGACATAGCCCGGAAGGAGTTTATCGCGATTGCCGCGAAAATGGTAACGATGCTGATGGCGCTGGTGTTTCTATTGCAGTTCGTTACCGGCCTGATGATCTTTACGGGGTGGACGTACCAGCTATTCCCCAACTTCAGTATGATTACTTACCATCAAAGCTTTCTGTATGTATTGGGTGTCCTGGTGCTGGCGCATACGGCCCTGATGCTGCTTCACAGTCGTGTGAAACCGACCCGGAAACGTCCGTAACGGCGCGCAGGAGCACCCGGCGCGAACGCGGACAGCGGTACACGAAAGGAGAAAACAAACAAATGGAAATCATGCAATTTGCTATCGGTATGGAAAAGGACGGGGAAAAGTACTACCGCGAGCAGGCAGAGAAAAATAAAGAAAACGCTCTGCGGATAGTTTTCCTTGGCCTCGCCTCGGATGAAAACCGGCATGCGGATTTGCTACAGCGTATGGCGGAGGATTTACCCTACGAGTTGGAAAGCGACAACAACCTGAAAGACCGGGACAGCCTTTTTAAAGCGGTTGAGGACTACCAAAGCTCCGTGAAGGCATCGCCTGAACAGGCGGAAGTGTACCGCACGGCGATGGAGATGGAGCAAAAGAGCATCGACCTGTATGGCGATCTGCAGCGCAAAGCGGAGGAACCCATATCCAGTGAGGTGTTCACTTTCCTCGTCAAGGAGGAAACCCGGCATTTTAACATTATGGAAGGGCTGTTCCGTTTCGTCAACCGGCCCAACGATTGGGTGGAAGCCGCGGAATTCGGTATCCGCGAAGAATACTGACGGTTTTCATCACAATACTTAAAAAGTAGGCGCGGCAGGCTGCTGCGCCTGCTTGTTTTTAAGCCGGGTATTTGGATTGTCTACAATAAGCTATATAGAAAAAACGAGGATACGGTATACTTGGAGGCATAAGGAAGACGGAGCACGCTATGAATGAAGTAAATGATCGGTATCCTCGATTGCTTTGGATTTTCCATTTGTGGATGCGAAATAGGTGCCTACGAGCATGATCAGGAGCGCAATGGTAAAGGATAGTGTAGGTACCTGTCCAAAAATCACCAACGACAGTGCTACACCTATAAACGGGGTAATTGCGTAATAGGCGCTGGTTTTGGCTGCCCCAAGCTCTCGTTGTGCGTGAATATAAAAGAAGATGCTTAACCCATACGCCACAAACCCCAAAAGTAAAGCAAGGGCAATATAACTGGTATCGCTGATTCGCTCTCCAAGGCAAAGAGCGATCACCAGAGAGCCAAGCCCTGCTCCAAAACCTTTAATCACTACAATTTCCACTGGATCATTTTGAGAAAGTTTGCGCGTACAGTTGTTTTCAAAACCCCAACACACACAGGCAGCGAGTACAAAAACCGATCCGTAGGAAAACTGGAAACTGGCTATGTCTTCTACTGATAGAATGATGCTTGCCAGCGTCACCATCGCAATGGCAATCCATAATCGTTTGGAAATGGCCTCTCCGAAAACCATAAACGCGATTACAGCAGTAGCGACGATTTCAAAATTGTTAAGCAGCGATGCATTGGCGGCGGTTGTGCTTTTCAATCCGAGCATAAGAAATACAGGCGCTGCGATATCGAGTACAACCATACCAATTGTGTAGGGAAGGTCTTTTCTTGTCAGTAACCGTTCAAAAGAACCTTTACCAATCCTACGCTGTACAAACCCGATGACTGCCATTCCGATACCCGCACCCAGATACAACATGGATGCCATCACTGTTGGGGACAGTTGTACCAATAGCAATTTGGATAAAGGTATACTGATTGCATATAGTGTTGCTGCCAGAATCGCGTAAAAAGTCGCTCTTTTTTTCTTGGGCTGCATCCCTTTATCACTCCAAAAAGCATTACCGGGTTTGCTCTATTATATCCTTTTCCCATCATTTATCATAGTTGGGCTGCAACAATGTATAAACTATTTCGAGTGATACTTCATTTTCGATTTTTTGCAGTAAATGACTCTGGGGAATAATGTTTTCCAGATCGAATAGCAACATCTTGATTTGTCCACTTTTCCGCGTCCTCATACGGCTCGCCCCCATGGCTATATTTTACTGTTTTAACGTCGCTTTGACTATTTTTCAACAGGACCTTCTTTTGACACAATCTCGGCGCAAGCGTGTTTTTAAGCCGCCCTCTTTACAAATCGTGTGTTGACGGGTATAATGCATCATATCCGCGAAGGCGGATCAACGTTGCGATGACGGGGATGGACGCGAACCTCTGGCCATAGCGAACCCGGGACGGTGGAAGCCGGGCGGGCAGGCGCGCGGGCAGATCACCCCGGAGCACGGCGCCCGACGGTCAACCCAGGGCGTTGCGGGGGCTCCCGTTACAGAGTGCAAGGAGAGGACGGGCTCAGGCCTGTCAAAATGGGTGGTACCGCGGAATGTTTACTTCCGTCCCGTTAAGGGGCGGTTTTTTTCTGCCCTTGCACAAGTACAGGTTGGAGGGAAAGCTATGTATCAGAAGGTTTCGACGGATATGGATTTTGTGGGGCGCGAAAAAAAGGTGCTCGAATTCTGGAAGCGGGAAGGGATCATCCAAAAATCCTTTCACCACAACGAGGGATGCGAGCGCTTTACGTTCTATGACGGCCCGCCTACGGCTAACGGCCGCCCACACATCGGCCACATTGAGACACGCGCCATCAAGGACCTGATTCCGCGCTTTCAGTCCATGAAGGGCAAGGACGTGCTGCGCAAAGCCGGATGGGATACCCACGGCCTGCCGGTGGAACTGGAAGTGGAAAGGGCGCTGCATCTGGACGGTAAGCCCGCCATCGAGCGCTATGGCATTGAGCCCTTCATTCAGAAATGCAAGGAAAGCGTATGGAAATATCAGCAGGAGTGGGAGGAAATGTCCGACCGGGTGGCGTTCTGGGCGGACATGGAGCACCCTTACGTGACTTACCATAACGATTATATCGAATCCGAGTGGTGGAGCCTCAAGGAAATCTGGAAGAAGGGGCTTCTGTACAAGGGCTTTAAAACCGTGCCCTACTGCCCGCGCTGCGGCACCGCGCTTTCCAGCCACGAGGTGGCGCAGGGCTACAAGGAAGTCAGCGATATTTCCGCGTTCGTGCGCTTTCAAGTGAAGGGAAGCGAACACAAGTATATCCTCGCTTGGACGACTACGCCCTGGACGCTGCCCAGCAATGTGGCCCTGTGCGTGAACGCCAAGGAAACCTATGTGGAGTTCGCGCTGGACGGCGAAAGATATTTCCTCGCCGCCGAGCTGGTACACACGGTATTTGGGGAAAAAGCGCACGAAGGCAAGGTAGTGCAAACCATGCCCGGCAGCGACCTGTGCGGCATGGAGTACGAGCAGCTTTACCGTTTCGATAGCGTGACGTACCCCTGTGAAAAGGGCTGGTATGTGATCAGCGACGATTACGTTACCCTCACCGATGGCTCCGGTATTGTACACATTGCCCCCGCCTTTGGCGAAGACGACAACCGTCTGGGCCGGAAGTACCAGTTGCCTTTCGTGCAGCTGGTGGACGCGCAGGGCAAGTTTGTGGAAGGCACGCCCTGGGTGGGCGAAACCACCGGGGAAGCCAACGAAAAAGTATTGGCAGACCTTAAGGCGCGCGGCCTGCTGTTTGCCGCCGTGCCCTTTACGCATAATTACCCCTTCTGCTGGCGCTGCGATACGGCTCTGTTGTATTACGCGCGCTCCACCTGGTTTATCCGCATGACGGCGCTGCACGACGAGCTGATGAAAAACAACCGCACCGTCAACTGGCTACCGGAGAACGTCAAGGAAGGGCGCTTTGGCAA
>JAJFVI010000311.1 GCA_021371895.1 Eubacteriales bacterium
TGAGCATCATGGGCAATCCCTCCCTGCTATCGAAAAAAGTGCGGCTGCGCGGCCGCCGCAGAAGCAAACCCTTGCGTGTTCAGCCGAACAGGCCGAAAAAGCGGCGCTTGCGCTGAAACGGGGGCATGGGTACGTATTCGCCCAAAAAACGCTGGCTGATGCGCAGCAGCGCCTGCTGCGCGGGGCACGCTTCGTCCATCACAGTTTGGTGGCGATTTTGCGCGCGCAGCACGCCGCGATCCTCCGGCACAAAGCCCAGCAAAGGCACATCCAATGTGTTTGCGACGGTCTGGGGGCTGTACATTTCTCCGCTGGCGACCATCTCCGGCACGACGCGGTTGACCACCAGCATCGGCCGCGGCTTGTGGTTAGCTTCCAACAGCGCAATGGCGCGCTCCGCGTCGCGGATGCTTACATCGTCCGGCGTAACCACCAGCAGCGCATGGTCGGCGCTCTGCAGCGGGCACACGACCCCGTGCTCAAGCCCAGCGGGCGAATCCATGAGCACATAGGAAAAGCGTTTCCGCAGCTTGCGCACGATTCGCTCCATCATTTCCTCGGTCAAATCGCCGGAGGAGCCCAACTGGGAAGCCGGCAGCAGCGAAAGTGAGGGCGCCTGCGCATAACGCACCAGAGCGTATTTCAGCTTACAATCCTTATGGGCCACGTCTATCACATCGTAGACGATCTGGTTGTGCAGCCCCAGCAGCATATCCAGACTGCGCAGGCCGATATCCGTATCCACGGCGACGGTTGGCAGTTGCCGGCGCGCCAGGGTGACCGCCAGCGCGGCCGTGATGGTGGATTTGCCCACGCCTCCCTTGCCGGAAAGGACGATCCAGGTCTGACTCATCGGTTTCCCTCCCAATTGGTTTTGCGCTCAGGGCGCGAGCATATTGCCGCCGGGGAATACGCCGCTGTCGGTACGCAGCGTTTTCTGATCCAAATACCAGCTCACAAATTCGCGCGCGGCCAGGCTGGCCTCGCCGCCGCTGTACCCGCTGGGGATGAACACGACCACCGCAATCTCGGGTTTCTCATAAGGCGCCAGCATGATGAACCACGCGTTGTTTTCCAGATCGATGGTGGTAACCTCGGCGGTTCCTGTTTTAGCGCAGATGTCGTTGGTGTACTTCCAGCCACGGAAGTATTTTTCCGCGGTACCGCTTTCGTCCACAACGCCCTTCATGCCTTTGAGGATCAACGCCAGGTACTCGTCCAAATTATCATTTTCAAACTGATTCATGACCGTCGGCGTTCGCTGGCTTAAAATATCGCCTTCCGGCGAGGTAACGCTGTCCACGATCATCAGGTTATACACGGTTCCGCCGTTGGCAAGCGACGCGGCGTAGCGGCTGATGGCGGCGGGCGTAACCGTGGTGATGGACTGCCCGACGGCGACCTGAATGGTCTGCGCGCCGCCCCACTTAATATCGTTGAGGTAATTGTAGATATCGCCGATCATGGATTGCAGGTACACCATCTCACGCGTCATGTTCAACTCTTCCATCAGAATCGGGCGCATGGAGACGACCCAGTCAGTCTGGTTGGTGTTGACGGCCATGTCCATCAGGCGCTTGATGCAGCGGTTGAGATGCTCGTCGTCATAGGTAATATTACGGATAGCGCCCTGGTTTTTCAGGTGCTTCTTTATGGAGTTGAACACAATGATGGGCACGGCGGTATCCTGCGAGGCTTCATCCATCGCCTTGTCGGGATCGTACAGGCTCGTCTGGCAACCCACGATGCTGCGTTGTTCGCCGGGCAGATCGATGCCGGTCTTGCTGGTCAGGCCGAACTCGGAGGCATACTGGTACAGCCGCGTTTCGCCCAGACGCGCGCCCAGTGTGTAGAAAAAGTAATTACAACTGTGCGCCAGCCCTTCCACGATCGTCTGGTACTGATGTTTATATCGTTGCGATTCGCTGATCCAGCACCTTGGCGCAGTAGTAAGGTCGCTGGTATAGAGTGTGAAGTAGCCCGCGTCGCTGATGGTTTCGTTGGGCAGCAGCTCGCCTTCCATCAGCGACCCCAGAGAGGAGACCATCTTGAAAATCGAACCCGGCGTACCGCGCGCCTGAATGTTGTAATTCATCAGCACGTTGCGGTCGTCGCTGAGGATCTGGATACTTTCGGGACCGGCGGCGACCAGGGCGTTAAGATCGTAAGTCGGGTAATTGGCCATGGCGAGCACGCGCCCTTCCATATCGACGACCATCATGGCGGCGCGATCGGCCAGCGACAGGGGATACTTTTCCCAGTTGCGGTTTTCGATATCAGTCTTGTTGCTTTCCAGCCATGTATTGTCCATCAGCTTGGCTTCCTGGGACTGGCGGGTTTCGGCTACGTTTTCAGCCAACGCGCGCTCGGCCTGCTGCTGGTAGCTGGCGTATATGGTAAGTTTGACATTGTTGCCGTCCTGCGGCTCCACGTAGCTCAGTTCCCGGGTGATCTTGCCTACGCTGTCGCGCTCGACGATTTTATAGCCTTGCCGGGCGTCGTTATCCTGCGTCAACCAATCCTCCATAGAGGCCTCGATGCCGTCCAGACCGATAGAATCGCTGTATTTATAGCCTTTTGGGGAAAGCTCCTCCCATTTGCTCTGGGAGGGGATAGCCCCGATGTAGCCGATGACCTGTGCGGCCAGGGTGCTGCGCGGGTATACGCGCTTGGTGCCCACCGAGACTTCCAGCCCCGGCAGGGCCATGGAACGGGTTTCGATTTCAATGACCGTTTCGTAGGGCACGTCCTCGGCAATCACGATGGGTTGGGAGTTGTACAGGTTCATCTGCATTTCGGAATAGACGGCCATGATCTTGAGCATCTTTTCCTCGTTCATGCCCTCGGGAATCCGGTAGCGCTTTTGCAGCCTCGCCATAGCGTCCGCTGGGGTGGAAACGCTGGTGGTGGTGAAATAGTTATTGTCACGCCACTGCGTTTCGCGCGTTTGCAGCACTGCCTCGCTGACACCGGAACCGAAGTTGAACTGCCACTCGCCGGTATCCGGGTTGCGCTCGATAACGAAGCTGACGGAAAGCTCGTTGCCATTCTCCTCAATGATGTCGATGGCGTCGGAAATGGCCTGTGTGAAAGCCGCGTAATCGTCTGTGCTGTTTTGCGAGGCGTCGCGGTAGAAAGTGACGTTATAAACCATATCGTCCTTAGCGAGGATTACGGCGTCCGCGTCGGTGATCATCCCGCGGCTGCCGCGCAGGGTAATCTTGGTGGTGCGCCTGCTTTCCGCGCTTTTGGAATACTCCTCGCCGGCATTGAGCTGCAGGCTCATCAAACCGTAGGCCAGGTACACAAACATGGCTAAAACGATGAAGAAAAACACGATATAGCGGGCTTTCAGGTTATAATCCCCGCGGTCTAGCTTGCGCTTGGATGAACCGAGCATACGTGCTCCTTTCTGCTTTCACGCGCCATTACCCCCGTGCCGCGTACCGCGCGTCAAAGAAAAAACGAAAAAAGATGGCGCTCAGCGTGCCTTTTTCAGCCGATAAATCCCAAACCACCAACGGATGGGGAACTGAAGCAGTCCCGCGAGCGCGGATGTGTAGAATATGGAAATCAGCGCCCGTTGGTAATGGCCGCCGTCCAGATGGATGCCGTTTAAGTAGATATACAGCAGATTGACCGCTTCGAAAATCGTGATGCTCACCAGCGCGCACAATACGGTACGCAGGTGGGCGGGCAGGTTGCCGCCATGCTTACCCATGGTGCGTTCCTCCTCCAGCTTACGTTCGCTTTTATCCGAAAAAGCCAACGCGCTGAGCATCGCACATACGGGGAAGAGGATGAGGTTGATGTAATTCAAGGAAGGGAGCATGATCTCCAGCAGATACCCGATCGTGACCGACATAAAGAAGGTATACTTGCGTCCCAGCGCGACGCTCACCACGGCGAGCACGGCCAGCGCGATGTTGGGCGCGACGTTCCCTATGGCTATATTGCTTGCCACAGTGGACTGCAAAAAGTAGCACAGGAGCGTGAGGATGGCGAACCGAATGCCTTTCTTAACCATTATTCATCAGCCTCCACCGAAACATCCAGCGGGGGCGGCGTTGGTGTGGGCGTGTCGGTTGGCGCGAGGGTGAACCCGTAACCGCTGCCGGTTTCCATGCTGCCGGGCACCTGATACTCCACATTGTTGGCATTGGCGGTCGGGGTGGGGGTAACGGCCGGCGGCAGCGTCTCGCCGAGGGCGACGGAGGGCGCGGGTGTATCGGTCGGCTTCGGGGTGGGGGCGAGCTGATAGAAATCCGAACCGATCTGGATGGTAGGTATGGGCAACTCGGTTTCCAGTGGGGTGAAAGAGAGAGAATCGCTGCTGCTGGTACGCGCCTCAACGTTTTCGGCCTCAGGCTGATAACGCAGGACGATCACATACTCGATATGCTCAAAGTCTGCGGTCGGCTCCACGACGATAAAGCTTTTATTGCTTTCCATGCCGCGGGTGCTTTCCCTAACGGTGCCGATGGGGATGCCCTTGGGGAAGGACATGCCTACACCGGAGGTGACCACCGTATCGCCCGGCCGGGGCAGATGATCGTCCGGCAGATAGTACATGCGGCACATAGCGGTGCCGTCTACGCCCAGCGTGCCACGCACGGTGCCCTGGTCGCGGGTGGAGGAGATCAGGGCGGCAATGCTGGCTTCGCTGTCGATGATGGTGCGCACGCTGGATTTGGTAGCTGTGACGTTGTAGGTGTAACCAACCAGCGCGCCTTCCATGGTCACGGCCATGTAGGGCTGTATGCCGTCGTTTAAACCCTTGTTGATGGTGAAGACGGAGAAATAGTTACCCGGGTCCCGGTCGATAACCGTGGCCACCAGCGGGTTCATGCTCTCGTTGACGGAGATTTCGTCATAAAGGTTCTCGTAAACGGAAAGCTTATATTGCAGTTCGTCCGCCAGCATGGCCTGGTAGACGAGCTGCTCGTTTTGCTGTTTTACCTCGTTGTAAGCCAGCTCCAGATTGGCGCGCAGCTTGAGCGTATACAGGTAGTTGACCACTGATTCCACGATACTTGAAAATCCCGTCTGCACCGGCGTGAGCACCGTGGCGACCGCGTTTTCCGGCTTCTTAAAAGTGCTGTCTTCCGTGATGAGCCACAGCAGGTGGAAGCTGGCGAACGCCAGCAGCGCCAGCGCTACGGCGATCAGCAGAACCCGACGAAAAACAGGCCGGACACCCTTTTGGACGTCTTTTCTGCGTTTGGGTTTCGGTTCCTTTTCCCTCATCGATTCTCCTCCGGTATTCGGTGCGTGTTTGCCAGGCTGATCGTCAACGCCTGTTTCCCGGGCCCTCAGCTCTGCTTGAGGAAACTGGTGCGGCCCAGATGTTGGAGCAGCTCAAAATTCTCAATGATGTTGCCCAACCCCAGCGCGGCGCAATCCATGGGTTCCCGGGCCAGCATTACGGGGATGCCCAACTCGCTGGCGATCATCTGATCCATACCGTACAGCAGCGCGCCGCCGCCGGTGATATAGATGCCGTTATGCATCACATCCGCCGCCAATTCCGGCGGTGTGCGCTCCAGCACCCACTTAATGGCACTCAATATGGCGACGCACGGTTCGTGAATGGCCTCGTAGATCTGCGAAGAGGTGATTTCGGTGGTCTGCGGCAGGTTGGTGACCATATCGCGGCCGCGGATGCGCGCCCGCCGCTCCTCCCGGATGGGGAGCGCCGCGCCGAGATCCAGCTTGACTTCCTCGGCGGTACGATCCCCGATAAGGATGTTGAACTCGCGCTTGATAAAGTTGATAATGGCTTCATCCATCTTAACCCCGCCCACGCGGATGGAATGACTGAGCACCACCCCGCCCAGCGAGATGACGGATACGTCCGTGGTGCCGCCTCCGATGTCCACAATCATGCAGCCGCTGGGGTCAAACACCGGAAGACCGCTGCCCAGCGCCGCGGCGAATGGCTTTTCCACCAGGTATACCTTGCGCCCGCCGGAAACCCTGGCGGCCTCCATGACCGCGCGCTGTTCGATGCTGGAGATGGAACAAGGGTAGGTGAGAAACAGCCTTGGTTTGAGCAGATAGCTGGAACCTACAGCCTTGCGGGTAAAATACTGCAATAAAATCTGCGTCATATCAAAATCGGTAATCACGCCTTCGCGCATGGGGCGGACGGCCATCACGCCCTCCGTGGTGCGACCCAGCATAATCTTGGCGTCGTCGCCGACCGCGCGTACCTTACGTTCGTTGGTGCTCTCCACTACGACGATAGTCGGCTCATTGACGACGATTCCCTTCCCCTTTACGAATACGAGCGTATTGCTGGTGCCCAGATCAATGCCCAGATCATGCGCTGCGAAAGCCATTCTTTACACATCCGTTCCTGATGATCGAGAAAATTTGGGATTTCCTTACCGCGGCGCTTCCTCTCCAAAGGAGATTCCCGCCGCCGCGAAAAGCGACGCAACCGTCGCCAGTGGCAGGCCGATCACGTTGGTGGGGCTGCCCTCGACGCGCTCCACGAAGATGCCGCCGATCTGCTGCATGCCGTAGGCGCCGGCCTTATCCATCGGCTCGCCCGTGCGGACGTAGCGGTCGATCTCCTCCGGAGCCATGCGGCGGAATTTGACGCGGGTCGTTTCCACACGTTCTAAAAGCGTGCCGCCGGGGATATGCAGGCATATTCCCGTGTACACCGAGTGCCAGCGTCCGGAGAGAAGGGAAAGCATCCCACGCGCGTCCGCCTCGTCCACCGGTTTACCCAGTATCAGGTCATCCACGCAGACCAGCGTATCGGCGGAAAGCACAGGCAAAGACGGGTATTTTACGAACACATCCGCGCCTTTGAGGCGCGCCAGCGCCGCCACCTGCTCCAGCCCCCGGCCAGAGGCGCGTTCCTCCGCGTCGGAGGGGACGACGGCGAAAGGAATCCCTAAAAATGCCAACAGCTCGCGTCTGCGTGGCGAGCCGGATGCTAAGATTAACCGTGCCTGCGAAACCGACGTTTCCATGCGGCCGTACTCCCCTTTCCGCCCAGCGGCTCCATGACATATTATTATAGCATAAGGGGTCAACCTGCGTATAGGGATTCCCCGATTTTGTTACGGATTGGCGGAGTACGGCGCAGCGGGTGGCCGACGCGCGACGCGCGCTTGACTTCCCGGCTCAAACAAAGGATAATAGTACCTGCCGCGGGAAAAGCGGCGGGGAAGGTGCGGGGAATGAAACAGGTGATTACCGGCGTGGCGCGGGGTTCCGTCGCCCAACGGCACGGTTTGCGCACGGGGGATACGCTTGTGACGATCAACGGTGAGCCGGTATTGGACGAGATCGACTACCAGGCGCTGAGCGCACAGACAAAGCTGACCCTTTCGTTGGAAAGGGCGGACGGCCACATGGAAACGCTTACGATTCGCAAGGAGGATTGGGAGCCTCTGGGCCTGCGCTTCGGCCCGGGCATGGCGCTTTCGCCGCGCACCTGCCAAAACCGCTGTGTGTTCTGCTTTATCGATCAAATGCCGCCGGCCATGCGGGAACCCCTATACGTCAAGGACGACGATTGGCGTTTTTCGCTGATGATGGGCAACTTCGTTACCCTCACCAACGTGGACGACGTGGAGTTTGAACGCATCGTGAAGCGGAAGGCTTCGCCCTTATACGTAAGCGTGCATACCACCGACCCGGCGCTACGCGCGCGCATGATGAACAACCGTTTCGCCGGAGACATCCTCGCCCGGTTGCAACGGCTCATGGATGCCGGTATCCGCTTCCATTGCCAGATTGTCTGCTGCCCCGGCCTAAATGATGGGGAAATGCTGATGAAAACGCTTGCCGACTTGCGCGCGCTGGCGCCCGCGGCGCTGTCCGTGGCGGTGGTGCCTGTAGGGCTGACCCGCTTCCGGGAAGAGCTTACGCACCTTACGCCCTTTGACGCGCAGGGAGCAAAGGAACTGCTTGCGATGCTTGTACCTTTTCAGGCCGCGTGCCGGGCGGAGATCGGCACTACCTTCGTCTTCCCAAGCGACGAGTTCTACTGCCTAAGCGGCGAGCCGGTACCCCCTGCGGACTGGTACGAAGGCTTTCCCCAGATTGAGAACGGTGTGGGGCTGCTGGCGAAGTTTGCTGAAGAGCTTGCCCAAGCTGAGGCTGACGAGCCGGAAGGCGTCGCCCCGACACCACCGCATGTATGGGTGCTGGTAACGGGGGTGAGCGCCGCGCCGCACATGGGGCGGTTCGCCGCGCGCTTCACCCCGCCTGGTACCAAGGTGCGTGTGGCGGCGATCCGCAACTGTTTTTTCGGCGAATCCGTGACTGTTACAGGATTGCTGACCGGTGGAGACACGCTTAATCAGCTTACGCCGGAAATCCTTTCCGGCGCGGACGCGGTGCTGATCAGCCGCAACATGCTTAGGCATGAGCGGGATCTGTTTTTGGATGATATGACGTTTACGGAATTTACACGCCGGCTGCCCGTGCCCGTGCGCGTGGTGGAAGATGGTTACGACCTGTACCTGGCGCTCCGGGGACGCGCCGCCGAAGAAGGAGAATAAACATGGCAAAACCGCTGGTGGCTATCGTGGGCCGCCCCAACGTGGGGAAATCCACTTTCTTTAATCGCATTGCCGGCCGCCGAATCTCCATTGTGGAGGATACACCCGGCGTGACCCGCGACCGCATCTACGCGGACGTGGATTGGATGGGCCGGCGTTTTACGCTGATCGACACCGGCGGTATCGACCTGCGCAGCGAAGACGTGATGCTTTCCCAAATGCGCAGACAGGCGGAGATCGCCATGGAAACCGCCGATGTGATCTGCTTTTTTTGCGACGGGCGCGCCGGGCTAACCACCGAGGATGCGGAGGTTGCCAATTACCTGCGCAAAACCCACAAGCCCCTGCTGCTGGTGATCAACAAGGTCGATTCCCGGGAGCAGGCGAATGGCCTGTACGAATACTACAATCTGGGGCTGGGAGATCCGTTCGCCATCTCCAGCGTGAACATGTTGGGGTTGGGCGATCTGCTGGAAGCGATCGTAAAGCTCCTGCCGCCTCCGCAGCCCGATGAACAGGAGGAAACTGACCACGTCATTCAGTTGGCGGTGAACGGACGGCCGAACGTAGGGAAAAGCTCGCTGTGCAACCGCCTGCTTTCTCAGGAGCGCACCATGGTCAGCCCCATCCCCGGCACCACGCGCGACGCGATCGACACACCCTTTATCGACACAGACGGCACGCGCTTTAACATCATCGATACCGCCGGCATGCGCAAGAAAAAGGCGGTAGAGGATGAAAGTCTCGAAAAATACAGCGTCCTGCGCTCCATTGCCGCCATTGACCGCTGCGATGTGGCGCTGTTGCTGCTGGACGCGCAGGATGGCGTAACCGAGCAGGATACGAAAATTGCCGGGCTGATGCTGGACGCGGGCAAGGCGATCATCGTTGTGGTCAATAAATGGGATCTGATTGAAAAGGAAACCAACACCATGGAGGAAATGCGCCGCAAAGTGCTGGAAGACCTGAAATTTATGAGCTTTGTGCCGGTGCTGTTCCTCTCGGCGTTAACCGGGCAGCGGGTGAATACGGTGCTTGCCAAGGTGAAGGAAGTGTTTGAGAACTACCGCCGCCGCATCCCCACGGGGGTGCTCAACGAAGCGCTGGCCGACGCGCAGGCGAGCCTGCAACCGCCCATGCAGGGCGGCCGACGCCTGAAAATTTATTACGCCACCCAGCAGGCGGTCTGCCCGCCGACGTTCGTGTTTTTCGTCAACAATCAGGAGCTGATGCACTTCGCCTACGAACGCTACCTGGACAACCACCTGCGCAAGAGCTTTTCGCTGGAGGGCACGCCGATACGGCTCATCCTACGGGAGAAAAAGAAGGAAGATATCCGCTAACCTACGTAAAGCATAAAAAAACCCCCTCTTTCGCAAAGAATGCACAGCCCCAGAGAAAACGGACATTGAAAGAAAACCTCCCAGCGTAGGATAATAAGCTACGAAGGGAGGTTCTTTCTATGCCGCGAGAGTATACAAGGATACTGGAGCAAAAGGAACTCATTACAAGAATGCTTTCCGAGGGCAA
>JAJFVI010000333.1 GCA_021371895.1 Eubacteriales bacterium
TGGTCTCGGGCGTGAGCGGCTTCACGAGCACGTTGGCCCCCGCCGCAGCGTCCGCCATCGCCTTGTTGTACGCCTTAATATAATCAACTATATCGTTGTATTCGTCATCCGTAACGATCCCATCAGCAAACGCGCTCGTCATGGCGGCGCGCAACGCCAGGCTCCGCGCCTCCGCTTCCGCCATCGCGCCCTGATAACTCTGGTTGGTCACGTCGATCATGTTCTGGTAGTTCGGGTCAAGCTCGGCTTCTCCTTCTCCCCCGTACAGCATTTCCAGAAACGTCATACTCTCCGCCGCTGAGCTGGCGATCCCAGTCTGCAGCTGAGTATACATTTCCGTTCCATAGCCCTGCAGCCTCGCCTTGTCCGCATCCGTCAGCGTCGTGCCGGTCAGCATTGCCGTCAGCAGGTCGCCGGAAAGCGCGGTGCTCGCTTTCTGGTAGGCGGTCACGGAATTGTCCAGCGCCGTGCTGTATTCGTCAATCTCGGCGTTGGCGCTCTTGAATCCGTCGCCCAACTCGGTCACGTAGGTTTGCAAGCTTTCGGAATCGAGGTTCATGGTTCCGAAGTTGCCGGCCATGTCCGCTTCTTTTAGCTGTTGCAGGGCGGCTATCCCGCCCGCCAGCGCAATCAGCCCCAGCCCGATTGCACCCGGCCCAGACAGCGCGTATCCGATGATACGAAACGCCATGCCCGCGGTAATCAGCGCGGGTCCGGCCGCCGCGATAATCCCCAGCCCGCTGACCAGCGCGTCAAGGGTGCCCTCGTCCATGTTGCTTAAATCGGTCACAATTCCGTGCAGCCAGTCCGCCCCGGCTTCCACCGTGGGCGCGAGCGCGCCGCCGACGGTCTTCTGGAAGTCCCCGTAGGCCGCGCTCAATTCGCGTAGGGCGCCGCCGATGCCGCCCTGCATGGTTTCCTTCATGCCCTCGGCAAAGCCTTCGCTGTCCACGATGTCGTCCCAGGTCAGCTTAAGTTCCGTGTCGCTTAGCTTCAGCAGGTTCGCGGCGGTTATGTATTCGCGTTTTCCGAATATCTGTCGCAGCGTCGGTATGCGCAGACTTTCGGGAAGCTTGTTAAGTGCCGTTCTCAGTTGCGGAATGATGTCCAGCATATCGTTCAGGTTGCCGTTGGAATCGAATACGTCTATGCCCAGCTCTTGTATGGCGGCTCTCGCTCCTGTAGTGTCGATTTCCTCATCCGCCATGAAGTCAGCCAGTTCTTGTTGCGTCATCCCAAAGTTATCTAGCGCCGCTGTAACTTCTTTGGTCTGCCCCATTGGTGCGATCAGGGAAAGTGCGAAGTTGCGCAGGTGCGTTCCGGCCTGCTCCCCTTGCATGTCCTTGCCAAACTGGCTCATCGCGGACAGGAGCGTCATTACTTCTACGGAGCCGCCCTTAAACAGTTGCATACCGGAGCCCAGCCGCGTCATGGAATCGCCCAGCGTGTCGATGTCCGTAGCGCCGATGGAGGCGGTTTTCGCCATCTGATCCACCAGCGTATCGCTGTCTTCCAGCCCTGTGCCCGTTCCTTTCAGCACGGAATACAGGTAACTCACCGAATCGGCCAGGTCAAGGTTTCCGTCCATGGCCAGGTTGAGCACGTTGGGCATCAGGGTTTGTATCTGCTGGGTGGTCAGTCCGAGCTGCCCCAACAGCACTTCGGCCTGCGCGGCTTGCGTGTTACTGTAGGTGGTCGTCTGCGCGATCTGTGTATTCAGCGAGTCCAGCACCGCGATTTCGGCGCTGCTGAACTCTCCAACGGCCTTCACTTCGCGCATCAGGTCGTCGTAGTTTACATACTCCTCAACGCTCTCTTTGCCGAAGGTGATTACCTTCTGGGAAACCATGTCCACCATGCTTCCCAGCCCCAGCAGCGCGCTTCCGATGCGGCTGAAGGAATTATCTACGTTTCCGCCGATGGTGATAACCGTTCTAAGCTCCTGCTGTCCCATCTCCGCGCGCCTCCCTTACTCGGCAATCTTCGTGAGTATGGCTCCCGTGCCGTCCTCGAACATAAAAAAGCAGACGTTGTCGCCAACGTCCGCCTCCATCCCTTGCGCAGCGGGTAATACCGGCGTCGTGATCCCAGGCCTGCTCAGGCTTTTTACGCGGTATCCCGCTGCCGTTTTCTCCGTTACAGTTCCGCGCTCGATTTGCGCCCCGTAGTTTTCTTCCATACCCGCCTCCGTCATCGTACGCTGGCCACGCAGCGCAGCAGGGTTACGGCCGTCCTGCGGTTCACCAGGTCGTGCCGCGCCTCGTCCACCATCCACACTCCGCCCGTTTCGGTGGGGCTTGTCACGTCCACACGCACCATCGCGCTCATGCTCGGGTTAAGGGTCGTGGAAAGCTTCAGTTCTTCCGCCGTCCGGTTATGGCTTAAAAGGATCCCGCGCGCCCAGCGTGCGGCAGTCACATCGCCAAAAACCGGAAGATTCGCAAGGGTTATTTCTTCTCCAGCCGTTACTTCGGTATCCTCGGCTCTCCCGTTTCCGTACGGGCTCACCACGTTCACCGCCGCCAGCTTCCTTTGCCCGATCTTTCGGTATGTAAGCCCCGGTGTTTGGGAATCAATCTCTATGGTTTGTTTGGCCGTCAGCCCCTGCGCGTAGGCGATTCCGATGGCCGTATATTTTCCGTTCAGGCATTTCAGCGTCGCGCCTTCCCATTGCAGCATCCGCTGCAGCAGTGCGGCGCACCCTTCGTTCTTGCGCAGCAGAAATGGGATTGCGGCGTTCTCATCCACTCCGTACGTTGCCCAGTCCACGCCGCTTTCAGCCGCGCAGGCTTTCAGTACGCCGCGTATCGTGGTGTTTTCGTAGGATTTCCACGCCCTGTGTAAAGCGGCTGCCGGCATGGACGTGGCCGTGATTCTGTACTTCCCATTTTCGGGAAGAATCATGTCCAGGTACAATATGCCCGTGTCGTATCCGTCGCACGCCGCTATGAGCTTGTCCCCCTTTTGGGGTCCCCAGGCGAACCATTTTCCCGCGTGTCCAAGCGTCATGGCAAGCCCGTCCGCCCGTCCCCCGGAAACGTCCCTGTGTACGCAGTCGTATATATCCACGAATTCCGTAATGTCCGTACCCTCGTAAAACAATTGCATTCGGCTCACCTCGATTGCATGTGAAGAGGGAGCCGGTTCAGCCCCGGCTCCCTCTTCAGCGGTTACTTCTCTATGCCGATTCGTTCAGCACCTCGTGTATGGCGCCATAAAAATCGTTAAACCTTTGAAGCGTCATGGCCATAAAAGCATTGATCGGCGTATGGCTGG
>JAJFVI010000018.1 GCA_021371895.1 Eubacteriales bacterium
CTGCCAGCAATTCGCACCCGCACTTACAGGGCATGGAGCCAAGACAAAGAATGCTATACATTTGATGAATGTTCTGCAGACTTCGTCTTGATCATGCGGGCGGTTTATTCCGGTTGGAATACGAGCAGGTCTCGATAGCGCCGTATAGTGTCCATTTCCAGTAATATTTTTATAATGTCTTTTCGCCTTTCAAGAGCATGAGGCGATTTGAATGCAAACATTCTTCGCTAAACCCTAATGCTACTGTTGCGGACTTCGCTATAAATGTGATGCGCCAACACCCCGTATTTTATAATTTGCGGCTCATTTCGTGGTACATTTTAGCAAAAAAACGATGATATCAAAGTGAAAAACTGTTATTAAAATGAATGAAGGAATAGCTTGAAAAATCTTATAATGTAAAAAATGGGATAAGGGCAGTACTTGGCCGTTACCCTATCTGGTGAGGGAAACAGCCCTTGAACCCGAAGCACATTCCGCTCCATTCATACGAGGGAATGATCCTGATATTTGTTTTATTCTGATGGATGCGAGTGAATACAACGAGTATTCTTTCGTTTGTATTATCCATACCGCTGTTATTGATCAATCCATTTTCGCTAAAAAAGCTGCACATCGTTTTGCCCTTTTCAAAGGTGCGGAACAGGGGCGTTTTGATTAAACAGGCTGATTTCCAACAAAAACAAAACCGCCCGAAATTCCTGATTTCGGGCGGTTTTCCTTGGCGCGCCTACCGCGATTCGAACGCGGGGCCTTCCGCTTAGGAGGCGGACGCTCTATCCTGCTGAGCTATAAGCGCAAAGGGGGGCGAAAACCATTGTATAGCGATGGTTTGCGGTTGTCAAGTTCAGGCGCGGCGCATTCCGATGGCCGGTAAGCGCCGCTTTACCGGATACTCTCCTGCCGTCCGGGCGCATCCACGCGATTTAACCCGCCAAGCATATCGCGCAGCGCCGCAACATCGCCGGTATAGCGGTAGCCCTGCCAGCCTAGCCGGCGTGCGGCTTGCACGTTTTCCTCGTTATCGTCAATAAACAGGCATTCTGTCGCTTTCAGGCCGTAGCGTGCGATCAGGAGGTGGTAGATGGCCGGGTCGGGCTTCATCAGCCGCTCCTCCGCGGAAAACATCACCCCATGAAACCGCTCCAGATTGGGCACCAATTCTCGCCTGCGGCTGACGACCAGGCTGGCGTTGGAGAGCAAATAAAGGTGATAGCCGGCGGAAAGCAGCCCCGCTGTTACCTCATCCATGCCGGGGATGGGCGTGATGATGTTTTCGGGTATGCCGTCTATCAGCTTTTGGATGAATGGTTCAAGCTGCGTGCCGGTAAGGCGCGCCTGTGCGTTTTGGCTTAATTCCTCCATGGATAAGGTTCCTTCATCCAAGCGCGCCCAATCCGGATGCCCAAACAACGCAGTGTTAAGCTTAAACGCCGCTTCCTCGTCCGGCGCTACGGCACGGCACGCGGTCAGCGGGTGGTAATCCATCAGTACCATACCCATATCCAGGACGATGCTGCGAATCATGGGAGGCCTCCTTGGGGGCATGCGCCCGGCAATCGGTCTTCATTCTACCATGTGGAAGCGGGAAGCCGCAAGCGCTGATGGTGCGAAAAGACTTGCTTTACTGGCCGTAGAGATATGCAACAGGAGAGAAATATAAATTGTAATTGACAATATATGTTATTTACGATATGATGTAAAAAGAAAGCAGAAACCGCAACAAATTACCAGTCAGAACCGCTTAATACTTCTTCCGGACACAAAATTAATCCACTCTCCCTAGGCGGCGATCATTGTACTTGTCGATTATCCTGTCAATCCGGCAGGCTGGATTTATCTATGAATGCAATGAAACAGTTACCACTGCAGCGCACGTGGATAGGGTAGTTGCTTTCGCGCAGCATATGTCGCCGGGATTCCGGTACCCAAACGACAAGTGTGAACGCGCATGCAACATGGATACAACGGGTTGCTTTCGCTGCGAGCGCGAAATCGGAAAGGACGAAGCACAGGAGGCTAACTATGAGTACTGTAAATTTCCTGGGTATAACACTCAAAAAGAAGCCGGATGTTATGACCGCCGGTTATATCGGCGAGCATCAGCCGATCACATCTAAAAAGGGCACCTATCTGACGGTGAACATTGAAAAATTCTATATTCCCTACGTACGTTACATTACCGGTAAATTCTACGCCGCTATGTACGGAAGGATGACTATACCGTGCAAGAATGGCGAGAAGAGGAGTTTTCAAATCGTTGACGGCGTTGCCGAACTCAAGGAACTGGATGCGGATCATCTGGATCGCATCATTCAGGGTCCCTACTGTCTGATGGACGACGCACCCTATTTTGGCGGCGGCGTCGATGTGGCAGTTTCGTTGTTTGCTGTTCATGCGTCCGATATCGCCGCGCCCTATATTACCCTGTTGAAAGGCGTGGCAAAGGTTGTCGAGGGCACTCTCTATTCCACTATTTCTCCCCTTGCCGATGTGCTGGAACAGGCAATGAAGGAATTCATCGGGAAGAATACGCTGGAAATAGGTCGCTTCGGCATGTTTCGGCCTGTGGAATCCGGCTATTATGTCATCGCCCGATTGCAAACCGGCAACCTGCCGCTGGAGGAACTGGTGTATGAACCGGAAACACGTCGGTTACTCCATAACGGATACGAACTGACCGAATATCCGTATTTCGTTCTTAGTTTCACCAAATCGAGCGATCGCGAGAATCGGCGGCAAATCCCTGAGGTTGCCGCCGCACTGAAACGGCTGGTGGAACAGATCAACAGCACGCCTGATGACGGCGCCGCCAATATGGCTGCATTCAACGCGTTTAAACGGGTTGTAATTCTGTCTCCCGACCTGTTGATGAAGGACATCGACGGCCTGATCGAGGAGGTACATGAGAATATCAAGCCCTACCTCGCCGATCTGCCGGGCGCGCTCCGTAAACAAGGTGGCAAAATGGCTGCGGAACCTTCGCGCGAAGTTATTTCAAATTCCAGGCGAATTGGAGAAGATTTGAAAGAATTGGATGGGATGAAGCAGTTAGTCGATAGTGAAGGAAAGCAACTCATTGCCATGCTTGGAGCGGTTCCACAGTTCGAAATCACATCGGGTTTCCGGCCGCGGCTGGCATTGGGAATGCAGGATCTGCAATTGTTTAAATCACGTATCTAAATCACGTGGGTGAATGGGATACGCCATGCCTCAGGCCTGCCTAAGCATGTAAACCATACAGCGCCGGTGAACCCCGCCGGCGCTTTGCGTTGCAGTTGCGTGCGTCCCTTATCCCTTGTGGCGGATGGGCAGCCAGATCTCGCTTACGTAGTCGGAGGCTTTCATATCCCCTTCTGGGTAGATTTCGATGTTCACGCCCTCGGCCAAATCGCACTCGGCGTTGTTGGGCAACCACTCGGTAAAAATCTGACGGTTCACTTTCTGGATGCCTTCCGGTATCGGGCCAACGGCGTTGAATTTTACCCATGTGTGCGCGGCGATGGTACGCTTTTCAAACCCTTCGGGCACGGGTGCGTCCGGATCGCAGAAAACGCCGATCATATAGGGGAATTCCGGGCTGTCAGCCTCATCAAAGCACACGCCCAGCAACCTCCCTGGCAATTTATTCTGCAGCTCGCGGTGGAAGAACTCGCTCCAGAACTTGGGAATCTCCTGAAACGCGTTTTCATAGCCGAATTTGCGCACGTAGCCCAGTACCGTAAGTTCTCCGATGTCTTCTAGGGTGTAATCCATAATCGTCCCTCCCGTTAATGTAATTTGGATCTGGAGCGGGTTTAAGTAGCGCAGCTGCACGTGCGATTTTTGCGCGGCGGAGGGTGTAACGCCATGAAAGCGCCGAAACGCCTTCTGGAAGCTCTCGGGCGTTTCGTATCCGTACTTCAGCGCCGCATCAATCACCTTGCCGCCGAGGGCCTGCAGTTCCTGCCCGGCCGCCA
>JAJFVI010000024.1 GCA_021371895.1 Eubacteriales bacterium
CAGAGCGGCGACGCGATGGACGCCCAGCGTGCCAACGACCTGGCTTCCGCCTGCGACCGGTTTGAAAAAAAGCTGCACGATTTGAAGCTCACCCGCACCGTAGCCTTGCAGATGGCCCCGCAGATCCGCCTTTTGCAAAGCAACGACAGCCTGCTGGTGGAGCGCATTCAAAGCACGCTTTCCAACACCCTGCCTCTGTGGAAAAGCCAGATCGTCATCTCCCTGGGGCTGCAGCGCAGCCAGGATGCGCTGCGCGCGCAGACGGCTGTAACCAATATGACCAACGAACTGCTCAAGAAAAACGCCGAGAAGCTCAAGATGGGTACCATTGAGACGGCCAGAGAGGCCGAACGCGGTATCATCGATATCGAAACACTGTCGCAGACCAACCAGAGCCTGATCGACACCATCACCGAAGTGATGAAGATTCAGGAGGAGGGCCGCACCAAGCGTATTGAGGCCGAAAAGCAGCTGGTCATCATGGAAGGGCAACTGAAGCAGAAGCTTTTGGAACTGCGCCACTAATCCCGCACTCCGCGCTGCCGGCAGGCTTCCGCGCTGGCGGGAACCTGCCTTTCCTTTGCCGTCGCCGGCCCCGTTCCCCACCCCGGCCGGTGCCGAAAGGCGCATCGGCAAACACAGAAAGGAACCGTTATGAAACCCAAGTTATCCATCTGGCTTGCCCTGCTGATCTCCTTTATCCTGGTAGTGTTCGGTCTGGTGTACGGCGACGTGAGCGGATACGCCGACGAACGCGCGCAGGTCAGCGCGCTGCTGGATGGGGACAGCGGCCTGATGACCGTGGTGGGCTACCGCGCTTCGGATGGGCTTAACCTGTGCGTCGTGGCGGAAAGGCACCTGACCGGCGATACCGAGGTGGCCGCGCTTCGCGAGACCGCCGAGAACCTGCGCGCGGACGGGCAGAGCCTGCGGGCCGTCAAGGCGGAGGAAGACGCCCTGACCGCCGCTTTCCATTCGGTGATTGCCAAGCTCAACGCAATTCCGAATGTCGCTCAAAGCGGGCGTGACGCACAGTATCTGGCCATGCTCACCGCCGATTTTGAGCAGTACGGCCGTCACGAGATCTACGCGGCCTACAACAAAGCGGCCACCGCCTTTAACCAGAAGCTGAATACGCCCGCGTTGGGCAATGTGGCGCGCTTTTTCGGCGTCGCCCCCTGCGAGCTATACGAATAACACACTTTTTCACCCCGTCCCCTACGGCCCGCGCGCCCCGCGGCCTGCACAAGGAGAAATATGAGAACTTCGATTACAAAAACGCTTATCGCCCTGACGCTTGTCCTGCTGTTGTCGGTATCCGCGGCCGCGCTGGGCGAAAGCCGCTACCCGGCGTCCTCCGGCGCGCTGACCGACGATGCCAACGCTATCGGGCAAACCATGGCCGGGGATATCGCCGCTTACGCCCAAACGGTGGAAAGCACGACTGGGGTGCGGCTGCACGTCGCGCTGGTGCTCTTTTGGGATGGCGAAACGGCGCAAACCTATGCCGATACATTGTTTGAACGCTGGGGTCTTGGGGAGGACGATCTGCTTCTGGCAGGCGCGGCTGCGGAGGATACCTTCGCCCTCGCCTCGGGCGCGAACGTGAAAGCAAAACTCAGCGACGGCAGTCTCAACAGCCTTCTGTATTCTTCAGGGTTCGCTGAAAACTTCCGCACACAGCAGTACGATGCGGCGTTCGGCACATACTTCGTCGCCTTCAACAATCTGCTAAACAGGCAATACGGCCAGACGCTGGCGTTGGGTTCGCTGTTTGCGGCCTATCAGCCCACTGCGGTGGCAACCCAAGCGCCACAAAGCAGCAGCGACGTGCAGGCGGCGACGGATTCCCCTTATATGATGTGGAACAGCACCATGGCCGCCATCGGCGACAGCGTGCGGCAATATCAAGACAACAGGCAAAACGAGGGCAGCGGCGGCTTGACCCCGGGCGGCTGGGTCGTTTTGGTGATCCTCGTGCTGATCATCCTGGGGCAAAGCAAGCGTACACGGCGCAGCGGCTGCGGATGCTCCCCCATCGGCTGGATTCTTGGCGGTTTGGGACTGGGCACGCTTTTCGGACGCCGCGGCGACGCTTTCCGGCAAGGCGGCCCGGGCTGTGGACATACGCATCGACGGTAAAACGTTTCCCCGTTACGCATACTTCTCCATCGTTATACAAGGCCGGCTGCGATTTCCGCGGCCGGCTTTTGGCGTGTCGGCCCGCAGTTACACGGAAAAAAGCCGTGGAGGAAACAGACCAAAGCGAACCTGATACCCTGCAATGGTTACGGGCATGTATCCTCTTGTTGCCTTGTGGAAGACAGCCGTCTCCCCTGCTGCGGAACAGACTAAAGTGGATAAAATCGGCTGCGAGTACGCAGTTTCCCGAATTATTACCTTTTTCTTACGAACATAAGACATTTTTCATCCCCATTTGTGCCAGAAAGCGCCCCAAGTTCAGAAAATAAAACGTTTTCAGTTGTTACAATGCAGTTACATATTTGACATTGTTCTCAATATACGATACAATATGGCTGTGTTTCGTTAAGTAGAACTATCTTTAGATTTGTAGCGGCCAAGCGGGTTGAACCGCCATCATAGCGCGTTTTCTGCCCAATCATGCACCGCGAAAGTGAGCCAGGAAGATGGGAAAGGCAAGGGCAACGATACACCGTAAGGTTTGTACCGTGATCGTGCTGGCCGCGAGCGCCGTATTGCTGTTTGCTAACCCGTTGGCGGCATGCGCCTCGTCAGCCACACCCATTACCGCGGTCGCCCCGGGTACGGCTCCCGCTTCGGCAACGCCTGCGCCTGCGACCTATACATTTGAGGATGATTCCCTTCGCCTGGCAGTAACGGTCGAAGATGCTTCGCTTTTACCGCAGGGGGCGCGGATCGACGCTTCCATCGCAGCGCCCGATCCCGGCACCTACGACGCCCTTCTGCTGGCGAACGGGTACGACCCGGCACTCGCACGGCAGATGGTTGCCGTTCATTTTGCCTTCACGTTGGACGGCACCATGCTGGATACCTTTAGCCTCCCCGTAACGTGCAGGGCACTGCTGAAAGGCATTGACTCCGCCGGGCTCACAGCGGTCATGCTGGCAGACGGTTCCGTCGCTGAAGCAACCGACCTGGCCCAGGCGGAGGAAGGCGCGTTAGTTTCGTTTTCCTCCGACGGTGCGGCCGACTTCGGCGTCGCGCTGCTCGCCCCCGCGCCTGCGGCGACGGCTGTCCCCACCGCAACGCCGGAGCCCACACCGCAACCCGTAATCTACACTTACGAGGACGATACCATTCGCCTCACCGTTACGACGCCGGATGCGTCCCTGGTGCCACAGGATGCGAAACTCGCCGCCTCCGCCTCCGCGGGGGACTGGGCGGAGTATGCCGAGGCGCTGATGGGGCAGGGATATCACGAGGGTCGGGTGCTGCGGCTGGAAAAAATCCTCGCTGCCTTCGCCTGGAACGACGCGCTGGTGGATACCTCCGGTTTCGCCGTCGCCTACGACGTGCTGCTGAAAAACGTCCGCTGCGACAACGCGGTGGCGCTGGTGCTGCATTCTGGCGTCGCACTGACACCGGACAGCTATGCGCAGACGGACGAGGGCACGCGCGTCATCTTTTCGGCGACGGGCGAGATTGCTTTCGCTCTGGCCCTCGTCACCGCCGCCCCTATGCCCGCGACCTTCACCTTTGAAAATAAAACCATTCGCCTCAACGTAACCATCGCGGATGATTCTCTGCTGCCCACTGGTGCGGAACTGACCGTCTCCGTAAAAGCAGAGGGCTGGAAAGACGAGGAGACCGCGCTGCTGCATCTGGGGCTGGACAAGGCACGCCTGCAAAAGCTGCTCTTGATCAACGCCGCGTTTACGCTGGATGGCGAGCCAGTCGATACTACGGGCGTTCCCATGGCTTGCGAAGTACTGATTAAATCTTTCTCCCCACAGGATGCACAGGCCTGGGTGCTGCCGGCGACCGGTGACGCCGTACCCGCGAAAGAACTGACGGTTACGGACAGCGGCGCGCTGATCACCTTTCCGTCATTCGGAGAAACGGCGTTCACCCTTGCCGTAGCGGACGCTCCACAAAACTCCATCCCCGCGACCTATACCTACGAGGATGCTTCCGTCCGCCTGACAATTGACGTTACGGACGTCGCCCTTATACCGCAGGGCGCCCAGTTTGCCGCCACCGTTACGACGGCCGATTGGGACGGGTACGCCGCCACACTGCAGGCGCAGGGCTTTAACGAGGCTCGCGCCCGGCAGATTGTAAAGATCACCGCCGGCTTTACGCTCAACGGAAAAACGTTCGATGCCGCCGGCGTTCCCATGCGGTATACGCTACTGATGAAAAACACGCAGAAGGGGGATTCCGAAGCATGGGTGCTGCTTCCCCACACGGCCGCCCAAGCGGACGAATACATGCAAACGGCCGATGGCGCGCAGGCGACCTTCCAGGCAACCGGCGAAACCGAAATCGGGCTGGCCGTCATCGACTTCAATCCCCTGTTTTATGTATACGAGGACGAAGCTTTTCGCCTGACGGTGTCGCTGCCGGACGAGACCCTGCTGCCCTGGGATGTGCGGCTCTCGGTGGACATAACGGGCGAGAGCTGGTCGGACGCCGCCTATCGCCTGGAGGCGCAGGGGTTTGACGAAAGCCGGGTACAGAGGATTCTTCATATCAGCGCTTCCTTTTTAAAAGGCGACAGCCCTGTGGATTTGGGGCAGGTTTCAATTCGCTATCGCCTGTTGATCAAAGACGAGCAGTATGCAGGCGCTCAGGCTTGGGGATTGATCAGCGCCACCGCCGTACCGGCGGACGCTTTGCAACGCACGCGGGAGGGTTTGGAAGCCGCGTTTTCCGTTGCCGGGGAAACGGAGGTGGGGCTGGCCGTCACCCTGCCGGGCCGCACCGCCTACGCTTGTGAGAACGACAATCTGTATGCGGTCGCCGTACTCAGCGAGCCGGGTGCGCTGCCGCAGGGCGCCCAGTTGACGGTAGACACTCTGCCCATCACCGACGAGATGCAATCCGGCGTAGAGGCGCTGGCCCTATCTGTCGCCGACACGCAGCCGACAGGCCTGCAGGCGGGGCTAAAGGCCTTCGCCGCGTACGCATTCCGCTTCGTGATGGACGCTCAGGAATACGTACCCCAAACCGGAACGGTCCGCATCACGCTATCCTTTAAGCACCCCCTCGCTACGGCCGCCCCGCCCGCCGACGTGCAGGTAGTTCGACTGGCAGAGACGGACGGCGGCATACACGTAGCGGCCATGCCTTCCGCCACGGTAAATGGAAGCGAGCAGTCGCTTACCTCCATCGCCTTTGATGCGGATGAGTTCCCGACCTACCTGCTGGCCGAGCCGATGATTATGGACGATTCGCTCGGTTTCTTCCTGATTTCCCAGGAAGAGCAGACGTATCTCCACTCGCCTTATAACAACGGCAGCAGCACGCTGGGCATCGTGGGCGGTTTCCACCTGGTGGGTTTCGGGGAAGTACGCCTATACGCGCGCGTTTACGGCAACATCCTGGCGAAAACCCTCTACGCGCAGGCAGGTTTCGGCACTGACGACACGACGTACGATTTGAGCTATGTGCAGGATTATGCGCAGGTCAACGCCGAAAGCGCCTCGGCGGGGGGCGGTGTGCTGGCGTTGGGCTCCGAAGCCACGGTATCGCTGAGCGACGGCGGCCGCTGCTTCGCCGTAAACGGCATCCGGCTGGACACGCCAAAAACCATCGCGCAGGACGCGAACACCTCCGCGCTGGCGTTTGTGGATCTGGCTGCCGCGAAAGAACAGGCGCAAAGTGTTTCCGATATGCTCGCGGGCTACGCGGACGGCAACATCGACGCGAGTTTTACCAACCGCAACAAGCGCACTCTGACCCTGACATCGCCCTCGGCGGTAGGCGTGTACCGGTTCGACGCGCATACTGTTACCGACTACGCGCGCCACACGCTTTATCTGGAAGGTTTCACCTCCACAGGCGAAGGGTGTATCATTCTCAACGTGGACTGTACAGGTGTGGAAAACGTTACCCTTCCGCCGATCAACGTGACGATCGACGACGTCGAGGCGTCGGCCATCGGGCAGAACGCCAACGAGCCCTGTCGGGTATTATGGAACTTCTATCACTGCGAGGGCGTTACCATTGTTACCAACACGCTGCCGGGCTCCGTGCTCGCCCTAGGTGCGACTGTACAGGTGGCTAAGCCCCTTGGCGGCACCGTGATTGCTCAGAATATCGAAGTAAATGCAGAAACCTTCCACAGCGTTTTCCAGTACAGCCTCGATGCTGTTTCAGAAGAGGACGCAGCGCCCATTAGCACAAACGGCGGTGTATAACCGCGCTGACAACCCCTTATTTTACACCGCCATCTTTCCGGCACGCGTTATGTGTCGCAATAAGGAGCGAAACTCTTGCACTACAAACCGAAACTGGGATGGCTTTACGCGGTGGTCGCCCTGTGCGTGGTGTTCAGCGGCGTATTGACGTGGAGCCTTGTGGACAAGATAACGGAACAGCAGGAAAGCGATCTGTTCCATACCGAGCTCAGCAATACGGTCGTAGTGACCGGTGCGGCGGGCACTTTTAGCCCGACCGCCGCGCCGGAGGCAACCGAAATGGGCATCGTGCCGGAAAACGAAACGGCGACCGAAACCCCGCCCAGCACGCCTTCCGGCGCATCCGCCAAAACGCAGGCATCCGTATCCGCCCACTCCACGTCGGTGCCGTTTTCCGGTTTCACCCTGTGGAATATCCCTTCCACAGCTTTGGAGAACCTCCTAAGCGCGATGCCCATCGCCATGCCGTCGTTCGTTTCGTTTGCAACTTTAGCGCCTTCCGAGGCGCAGGCTACCGGCACACCCACCCCGGCAACCGCAACACCCTCCGCTGTACGCAGAATGCCAGGCGTGCAGGCCGCCGCTCGGCTTTCGGCTCGCAGCATCACCGCCGCGTCGCTGGCTTCGCACGGCGATACGACCCGGCACGCCCCCCTGGCGGCGGCAATCCATACGCAGGCATCGGCCCTGCCAGCAGCGTCTTCACCAATACCCACCCCGGCACCCACCCCGGCACCCACCCCGACACCCACCGCGACACCCACCCCGGCACCCACCCCGACACCCACCGCGACACCCACCCCGGCACC
>JAJFVI010000052.1 GCA_021371895.1 Eubacteriales bacterium
GCAGCAGCTCACGCGTGGCCTGTATGCGAGCGGTTTGGCCGCGCAAGTCGCCGGCCTCATGTTCCAGCGCTTCCAGCGTTTCAACGGTTCGCATGATCTCCGTCCGGCGTTCCAGCACCGCGTGCGCCTGTGCCTCGTCAATAGCGGGTTTATCGGCCATCATAGCCTTCTTTTTGTCATAACGGTTGAGCTTCCCGATCGTCCAGGTGATCCGGGTCAAAGTATCCTCCAGCACCGGAAGCTCATCCTCTTTGGCGGCGTGGCTGAAGGTTACGTCCTGCGTATCTGCGGGAAGCAACTGGAAACAGCCGAGCTTCTGGATCTCGTAGAGCAGCTCGTGCTTGTCTTGATCCAATGCCAGCATGTTCACATGCTTCATTTCAACGATCGCCATCGTCCCAAACCCTTTCCACTATCGCCTGCGCGGCGTCAGAAAGTTTTATACGGGCGCTCTTGAGGATTTCCTCCTGCGCTTTCTCCACAGCGGGGCGTTCCGACGCGATTTGCGCCGCTACACTTTTCCGCTTTTCTTCCAGTATGCTCTGGTACATCGCGCGATGTTCCAGGGTCACGGCGCGCTCGTTCGCGACGATCTTCGCCTGTGCGGCTTTAATCATCTCGCGGGCTTCCTTCTGCGCTTCCTGTATCCGCAGTTCCGCTTTCTCTTCGGCGGTTTGCACCGCCTGAAACAATTCCCGTGCCATTGTGCCGTCCCTTTCTTCGGTTCTCCGCTTCCCTTACTTGGTGCCGAACAGGCGGTCGCCCGCGTCGCCCAGTCCGGGGACGATATAACCGTGCTCATTGAGTTTCTCATCGCAGGCGGCCACGTAAATATCCACGTCGGGATGGTCGTGCTGAATGCGCATAATGCCCTCCGGCGCAGCGATCAGATTGACCAGACGGATACATTTGCAGTTGCGCTGCTTGATATACGTAATAGCTGCCGAAGCGCTGCCGCCGGTAGCCAGCATGGGATCGAGCACCAATAGCTCACGGTTTTCACTGTCGGCGGGAAGCTTGCAGTAATACTCCACCGGCTGCAGGGTTTCCGGATCACGGTACAGGCCGATATGGCCGATGCGCGCAGCCGGGATCAGCTTGGTTACGCCGTCCACCATGCCCAGGCCCGCGCGCAGGATGGGTACGATGCCGATCTTCTTGCCGCTGAGCATCCGGGTTTTGGTTTTACAGATCGGTGTTTCCACTTCCACTTCCTCAGTGGGCAGATCGCGTGTCACCTCGTAAACCATGAGCATGGAGATTTCCTCCAACAGCTCGCGAAACTCCTTGGCGCCGGTTTCCTTGTTGCGCATAATGCTAAGCTTATGCTGTATCAGCGGATGGTCCAGCACGTGTACCTGGCTCAAAATACGACCTCCTTTGATTTGGAAAGGCAAGTCCCATCAAGCGCGTCCTGTGAACGGCCTCATTTCCATATGCCGAATATCATTCTTCGTTATTTTATACTAGTTCCTCTGGCTTGGCAAGCCTCATTTAAATGTAACTGTTTCTATGTTTTAGCAAAGTACCGAATATAAGATAAGGAAGATATCGCATGGATAGCATGCCGGATGACGCTGTAGCTTCGAAAACCCGATCATGCAGCGATCAATGTAAGTCATGCCTTGCTGTAAACAGCATCTGTGTCCGTATGTTTTTTTACAGCTTTATCGTCTGCAAAAAATGATTTATGAAGAAACGATGACGTTTGCAACAGTTATCTCCCATTGCGACAAAAACAGCGGCGAGGCTTCATTGCCGGCGAAGCCCTGCCGCCATTTTGCATTTCAGGTCGCCATTGCCGCATTCCTAGTAAAGAAGAAGACAGACATCAGGGTTCGAACACACTGGCATCTGTCTTAGGGTACGCTGGCTGGGGTAGCAGGATTTGAACCTACGATGCGGGAGTCAAAGTCCCGTGCCTTACCGCTTGGCGATACCCCAAAGAGAGAAAATGGGGTGAGTAGTGGGGTTCGAACCCACGACATCCAGAGCCACATTCTGGCGCTCTACCACTGAACTATACCCACCATATTTCTGGCGCGCCTGAAGGGATTCGAACCCCTGACCCACGGCTTAGAAGGCCGTTGCTCTATCCAACTGAGCTACAGGCGCAGGTGCCGCCTTCCTCTCTTGGCGCATCCGCGGTTCATCCGCTGACGATTAGGAATTTTACCATATCCCCGGGGTACTGTCAACCCCGATTCCGTATGGATTCATAAGAAAAACATGCGACGCGCTCTCCCCCTTCTCCGTTTTTAAACCGTTTTGGGCATGTGTGCCGAGAAAGTCCTTTTCACGGGGCGCTTCTCGGTGTAGAATAGAGGAGACGTTTACGTAAGGGAGGGTATTGGATGAATTGTGTTCGCCGCATTACCGACGAGCTGCTCTATTTGGGTGGCAGCGACCGGAGGCTTTCAAAATTTGAGAATCTTTTTCCTCTGCCGCGGGGGATCGCTTATAATTCGTATCTGTTGCTGGATGACCGTACTGTGCTAATGGATACAGTAGATCATGCCGTTGCGGAAGTTTTTTTTGAGAATCTGGAAGCGGGGCTGAATGGCCGGAAGCTGGATTACGTGGTGATTCACCACATGGAGCCGGATCACGCGGCAACCCTGCGAATGCTTCTAACAAAGCACCCTGAGGCCACGGTCGTGTGCACCGCCATTGCTGAAAAGATGATCGGCCAGTTCTTCGGCGCGATCGACGATCTGAAGGTAAAAACCGTCGGCGATCAGGAAACCTTGGATGTCGGTCACCGACGGCTTACCTTCTATACCGCTCCCATGGTGCATTGGCCGGAAGTCATGGTAACTTATGATCCGAAAGATCACACGCTGTTTTCCGCGGATGCGTTTGGCACCTTCGGCGCGCTGGGCGGCAATCTGTACGCCGACGAGTTGAATTTTGAAACGGAGTGGCTGCCCGACGCACGGCGGTACTATGCCAACATCGTGGGCAAGTACGGCCCACAGGTGCAGACACTCCTGAGCAAGGTAAGCGGGCTTGTGATCGAGCGCATCTGCTCACTGCATGGCCCCGTATGGCGAAAGAACATCGGCTGGTACGTAGACCTATACAAGAAATGGAGCGCTTGCGAGCCGGAGGAAGCCGGCGTGCTGGTGATCTACGGCAGCATTTACGGCCATACCCAGAACGCCGCCGAGGCGCTGGCCAGCCGGCTGGCTGACCGCAACGTGCGCGTGGCGCTGTACGACGCATCGGTGACGGATGTCGGCGAATTGCTATCGGAAAGCTGGCGCTTCAGCCATATCGTCATCGCTTCTTCCACCTATAACGCCGGGATCTTCTCCCCGATTGAGCAATATCTTCTGGATATTAAAGCACATCTGCTGCACAATCGTGCGTTCGCTGTGATTGAGAACGGTTCCTGGGCTCCCGCGGCCGGCAACCATATCCGTAGGCTGATCGGTGAAATGAGTGACATTCGCCTGCTGGATCCCGTCATCCACATCCGTTCTGCCTTGCGGGACGTGCAAGCTGCCCAGCTGGATACGCTTGCGGACGCGCTGACCGCCGATATTGCCCCTGCCGCTTCCGCAGCGCAGCATACGCCGAACCCCGCGCAACCGAGCACACCTGTCGATCCGATGGCGCTGTTTAAGATCAGTTACGGGCTTTTCGTGCTTACCGCAAGAGAAGGGGATAAGGATAACGGCTTCATTATCAACACCGTCAACCAGATCACCAACGCTCCCAACCGCCTGGCCGTGGCTGTAAACAAGCTGAATTACACCCACGATATGATCGTAAAGACGGGGATTTTCAACATCAGCGTCCTTTCACGGGATACGGAGTTTGCCGTATTCAAGCGCTTCGGGTATCAAAGCGGCCGCGCCGTAGATAAATACGAAGGTTTCACAGCCTTCGCGCGCAGCGAAAACGGGCTTACCTACCTCACCGAGCACTGCAACGCCCTCATCTCCTGCAAGGTGATCGACTCCCACGATTACCAAACGCATACCCTTTTCGTCTGCGAGCTTACCGAAGCAAGGATTCTCTCCGACGAACCCAGCGTAACGTACGACGATTATTTCAAGTATATCAAGCCCAAGCCTCAGCCGACGGAGAAGAAGGTAAAGGGGTGGAGGTGTAAAATCTGCGGGTACATCTACGAAGGGGATACATTGCCGCCGGATTATATTTGCCCGGTGTGCAAGCATCCGGCGTCGGATTTTGAGCCGATAGGGATGGACAGTTGATTGAACATCCTAATCCATGATTATACATATCGCCGAGACGTAGTGCTTCGGCGATATTTTATAACATCTTCGCGCATTATTCTACTGTTGATATGCTGTATTTCTTTAGTATATCGAGTATTTCATCTTTTTCACAATGTTTGATTTTTCTTCTTAATCCTCGTTCAAATTCTATATCTCTTGATTTTTTCTCAAGCTCAGAAATCTTACTTGTGATTATTGCATACTGCTCGTCTCTGAATTCTTTAGCTGCTTCCAACACGCTCTCCAAATTACTATACTCTCTTCGACCAAAATTTTTATATTCGGGTTTCCCTCCGATACTGTATTGTACTTTGTAACCATAAATTCGATTACCTTGCTTCTGTTCAAAAATATATTTTTGGTTAATAACTTCGTTTTTACTGGATATATTAGTTGCATTAAATAACGCTGTTGGATAAGGCATGAGATTTTCTAGGCGGTTATCAAGTCTATCGTTGTTTATATGATCAACCGTGCTTCACCACCATTCAATTTCGTCTTTTTCGTTTTCAACAATCATTCGCCATAACCTATATGACTGGTTTTTTATTGACGTTTTGATAGTTACCATATTACCTTGCAAACATACAGTCCAATTATGCTTGAATAGATAACTGTCCCATGTTCTTTTATCAACGATCACCTCATATTTATACTTACCATTTGTAATAAACCTTACATACTCATTTCCATCTTCATTGAAATATTTAAATGAATTCCTTTTCATGATACCACCTCATTCTTCTAGAAACAGTATATTGCAAAATTCTATAATTAGCAAACGGCACCCAATACTGGG
>JAJFVI010000082.1 GCA_021371895.1 Eubacteriales bacterium
TTACATTAATCGTCCAACCCTCACGCCTGAGCAGCACGTAGATCCGCCTGTACCCGTAGCGCACCCGTACGGCCGCGATTTCCTTGATCCGCATTCTGAGAAAGGCCTGCTCATCTCTCCGGGGACGGCGCCGGTAGATACTGCGATTCAGCCTCAGCACGCGGCAACAGCGGCGTTCGCTGGCATCGTAGGCCTTCTCCAGATAATCTACCGCCTCTTTACGATCAGCAGGCCTTACCATTTTTTTGATAGTACGTCCTGTAGCATGACTTTATCCAGGCTCAGATCCGCCACCAGTTTCTTTAGCTTACTGTTTTCTTCCTCGAGCTGCTTCAGCCGCTTGAGGTCGCTGGGCAGCATCCCCGCATACTTGCTTCGCCAGCGATAGAAGGTCTGCTCGGCTATCCCCAGCTTTCGGCAGATCTCCGGCACCGCTGTGCCCAGCTCCGCCTGCTTGAGTGCGTAGGCAATCTGCTCCTCCGTGTACGATTCTTCTTCATTTTTCATCCCACTCCCTTCTTCTTTTGGTAGTCTTATTTCTCTCTTTACAATTGGACTACCTTTTCGGGGAGCAGGTCAAAAAACACAAAGCATTTTATAGGGATTGTTGATTCGTTTCCTCAGTGCTTTTGCCTTGGGCGGCATTTTATTTTCGGCGATCCATCTGTAAAGCGCTTGACGTGATGGATACTCTAAATGTTGGATTACCGCCACCACGGATTCTTAATTCTTGATATAATTCCATCGCTTTGGTTCTTTGTTCTTTTGAATACACCATCGGTCACTCCTTTGTAAGTGCCGTTAGTGACCAAGGCTCTGTCCGCACCCTCTTATCACGCCCGCACTGAAGACGGTTAGCCATCCTCTTGTTGTAGCATTCGGTTTAAGCAGGTTGAGCTAACGGCATGCTTGGGCGTTCGTGTCACACAAAGTCATTCTTGTATACTTGACGTGACCTACCCTTGGATCTCTCCATCTGATTTTTATTCCTATCCTACTTCTTTGCTTGTTGGGAGCTCTAAACATGCCCTTTTTCTTTCTTACAATAGATGTCTTCAGGGCAGGCCCAGGAATATTCATTATTGGGGTATGGCCTGCCGCGGGCGAATCTGCCCTGCGGAGTTTTCGGTCGCCGATACGGGCCGTTCCAAACCGGCTTAATGATACCATTGATTGGTCATCCTGGTGAGCAACGTATATTTGCGATAATATTCTTGTAGGCCAGCCTGCCTCGCTGTGTCGGGAGTGTATTCCATTAGAATGCCGCTGCCCATGGTTTGTTGCGCTTCCTGCAAGCTCGCGCAACAGCCCGAAGCCACGGCAGCATACATGGCTGCGCCTAACGCGCAAGTCTGCAGGGATTTGGAGACCTTAACCGAACGGTTCAGCGCATCGGCCATCAATTGCATAACATAGCGGGATTTGTGCGTGATGCCGCCGACGGCGATGACCTGCTCCACTTCAACGCCTGCATTGACAATTGCATTGAAAATCGCCTTCGATCCCATCACCGCGCCCATGACCAGTGAGCGGTAGATTTTAGGCACGTCGGAACCAAGGGACAGGCCCATCGCCGCGGCGCGGATGGAATCGTTGTTATTAGGGTAGCGGCGTCCATTAAACCAGTCTAGAATCACCAGTTCGCAGGGCACATCGTCATCCGGCAACGCTGCTTCCAGCTTTAACAACAAGTGTGCGGCCATCGTCTGGCGCTGCTCATCGGTAATGATCTCTGAATGATCGGCAGACCAGCTCAGCAGCGACTGGAACCAGGCAAAAATATCGCCGAATGCTGCCTGCCCCGCCTCTAGCCCGACATAGCCTGGCAATATCGAATTTTCTGCAATGCCGCAAACGCCTTCAATGGGCTTGCCTTCGATGGCCGCTTCGGTGCTGACGGTCATATCAACGGTCGATGTGCCAATCACTTTCACCAGTGTGCCGGGGCAGACCCCAGCGCCCACCGCACCAGCGTGCGCGTCCAAAGAGCTTCCGCTTATGATCACGCCCTGCGGCAGCCCCAATTTCGCGCGCCATTCCTCCGTCAGCACGCCTACGCGATCGGTCGAAAACCCAGGAGTCTGGGGATAATAGGAGGCCGCTTTGCTTAAATATGGATCAAGCAGATTTAGGCAAGCCTCATCGGGCAAGCCGTTAAAATGTGAATTCCACAGTGTTTTATGCCCCGCGGCGCACGCGCATCGATACATTTCACGGGGGTTTGTTCGCCCTGTCAGCCAAGCGGGAATCCAATCTGCGAGTTCCACCCACGTCACCGAGGCATCCCGTACTTCGGAGTTTAAACGAATGGTGTGCAGCATCTTGGCCCAATACCATTCTGCAGAATATGCGCCCTGATACCGTAGGTAGTTATATTTACCTTTTTGCGCGAAAACAATGTTGATTTCCTTGGCTTCCTCTGTCGCTGAATGATCCTTCCAAAGATGGAACATGGCGTCGGGGTCGTTCACAAAACCGGGCAACATCGCTAGGGGAATGCCCTGATCGTCAATCGGGCAAACGGTTGAACCCGTGGCATCCACGCCGATTCCACGGACATGTGCGCGTTGTTCCTTCGTAAGTCCGCTCATCGCGCTCAACACCGCAGCAGTCATCGCTTCTAAATAATCAGCGGGATGATGCCGGAAGATTTGCCGATCCGCGTCGCAAAAACGCTTTTCTTTCCATCGCGGGTAGCAGCAGCTGCCTTCTGCCAGTTCCGTTCCATTCTGCGCATCGACCGCGAGAACACGCACAGAATCGCTACCAAAATCAATGCCTATCACAATTTTCATAGGGATCACTCCTGCCGTTGGATATCCCAAATCCTTTTAGGCCAGGCGGGTCGTTGCCCGTGAATTGCCGAAAACCCCTCTGCGGCACAGGATTATAAAGGAACCTCGCCGCATTTCCTGGATCATGCTTCGTCGGTTATATCCAAGCCGTTGCGCAATCATCAGAGCGGGGTGTCGAATGCATCGCGTCTTGCCAAAACAATCAATGTTTGTTGGCTATCGCTTTTTTCGCCGCGGCGACGATATGCCTTGCGGATAAGCCGTAATACTCCAGCAGTTCGCTGGGTTTACCAGAGTGGCCGAAGCAATCCCGTACCGCGATTCGCTCTAGGGGAATCGGCTTTTGCTCCAGCAACACCTGCGTTACCGCGTCGCACAGTCCGCCGTAGGTATTGTGTTCTTCAGCAACCACCATTGCGCCCGTTCGGGCAGCCTCAAGGATGCAGGCCCGATCCAGCGGCTTGATGGTCGGCATATCCACAACGCACGCATAAACGCCTTCTGCAGCCAATAAATCCGCGGCCTTCATGGCCTCGTGCACCAGCAGGCCCGTTGCGACAATCGCCACATCCCCACCCTTGCGCAGCATGATGCCCCTGCCCAGCTCGAAATGATAATCAGGTATTTGCCCTGTGAGGTCAGGCAGCGACGAACGCCCCAGGCGCAGGTAAACTGGGCCATCGTGGACGATGGCGGCTTCCACGCAGGCCCGCGTTTCATGAGCATCGCACGGGTTGAGAATGGTCATGTTGGGTATGGTGCGCAGTATACCGATATCCTCCAAACACTGGTGCGTCGCACCGTCCTCGCCGACGCTCAGGCCCGCATGGGTGCCCACCAACTTGACGTTCAGGTTGGGATAAGCAACCGAGTTTCGTATTTGCTCAAAACAGCGGCCCGCCATG
>JAJFVI010000097.1 GCA_021371895.1 Eubacteriales bacterium
AAGGCGGGCGTGCCCATGAATACGATTCTCACAGGCAGGCCTCCCCGCCGGGGTTTTCGCTTTCGCCGGTCAGTTCGGCATTCGGTTGTACGCCGCTGTCCGCTTCGTCGTCCTGGAAAATTTCGTGCTCCATGATGTCCACGTACAATATGCCATCCAGATGATCGATCTCATGGCACAGCGCGCGTGCGAGAAACCCTTCGCCGATTACCTCAATAGGGTCACCCTTGGCGTTTTGCGCCTTCACGACGACCTTCATGGCGCGCGTCACCGAGCCGGAGCGGCCGGGTACGCTCAGGCAGCCCTCGGGGCCGGTCTGTCCGCCCTCGCGCGAGACGATCTCGGGATTAACAAGCTCGTAAAGCTGATCGCTCACGTCCACCACGCAGACGCGCTTCAGGATGCCCACCTGCGGGGCGGCCAGCCCGGCGCCGTCGTTTTGGTACATGGTTTCGGCCATATCCTTGAGCAGGATTTTCAGCCGCAGGTTAAACTTGGTAACAGGCTTGCTGTGTTTGCGGAGCTTTTCATCCCCAAGGGTAACGATTTTTCTGGTTGCCATTCGTATTCTCTCCTTAACCATACCGATCAGATCATATTAAAGTGGCGGGGTCAAACTCCGCGTAAACCTGGCAAAGCGGGTAATCCCCCGCGCTGAGCTCGCCCAGCAGCGTCAGTACCGGCTGCGCGTCCGGATGCTCGAATACCTTGAGCAGCACGTGGTAACGGTAGCGGCCACGGATTTTTACCACCGGCGCTTCGTCCGCACGCACCATCAGCACACGGCGCTTCTGTGCGGGATGCGACGCAAGGTAAGCGTTCACCATTTCGTACAGGCGACGGTTCGTTTCTTCGGCGGCGTCGTGAAGTTCGCTTTCCACCAGCAACCGCGCGATGACCGTAAAGGGCGGATAATACCCTGCGCGCCTGCGCTGGAACTCCTGCGTGAAAAACGCGCGGTAATCCTGCGCGGCGGCCGCAATGATGCAGGGGTGATCCGGCTTATAGCTTTGCACCACGACCTCGCCGGGGGCGTCGGCGCGACCCGCGCGACCCGCTACCTGCGTAATCAGCTGAAACGTGCGCTCCTGCGCGCGGTAATCCGGCAGGTTGAGCGTTACGTCCGCCGCTACCACGCCGACCAGCGTGACGTTAGGGAAATCCAGCCCCTTGGCGATCATCTGCGTGCCTACCAGCGCCTGCGCCCGGCCCTCCCGAAATGCGGTGAGCAGCTGATAATGCGCGTCGCGCTTCTGCGTGGTGTCCAAGTCCATGCGGATGGTTTTGACATTCGGGAAGAGGCGGTGCAATTCCTCTTCCACCTTCTGGGTGCCGATCCCGAAGTAGCGGATATGGCGGCTGCCGCACTCCGGACATACGTCGGGCGGCGGGGCGTGCGCGCCGCAGAAATGGCAGCGCAGTTCGCCCTTCTCACTTCCTTCCACCTGATGCAGCGTCATGCTGACGTCGCACTGGGGACAATGAACCACGTAGCCGCAATGGCGGCAGCTGACGAAGGTATTGTACCCCCGGCGGTTGAGAAAGAGCATCGCCTGCCTGCCCTGGCTGAAGCATGCCTGCAGCTTCTGGGTGAGCAACTGGCTGAAGATGGAGCGGTTCCCGGCCGCCAGTTCGGCGCGCATATCCACCACGGTCACCTGCGGCAGGGGGCGGCCGTTGACGCGGTGCGGCATTTCCACAAGCGTATAATCCCCGCGTTGCGCCATGGCGAAACTTAAAATGCTGGGCGTGGCGCTGCTTAGCAGCAGTGTCGCCCCTTCGCGCTCGCAGCGGCTCTTGGCCACGCGCCGGGCGTCGTAGCGGGGGTGCTTGTCACTTAAATACGTCTGCTCGTGTTCCTCGTCAATCACGATGAGCCCAAGCTTCTCCACCGGCGCGAAGATGGCCGACCGCGCGCCGATCACTACCTTCGCGTCTCCTGTGCGGATGCGCCGCCACTCGTCGCAGCGCTGGCCGTCGGTCAGGCGGCTGTGGAGCACCGCGGTGTTCGGGCCAAAGCGCTCGCGGAACCATCCGACCATCTGGGGTGTCAGCGCGATTTCCGGCACCAGAATAATCGCTGAACGCCCAAGCTCCAGCACGCGCCGAACCATGGCCAGATAGACCTCGGTCTTGCCGCTACCGGTGACTCCATGCAGCAAAAACGCGCCCTGCCCCGCTTCCAACGCAGATGCCATGATGCGCAGGACATCCGCCTGCTCCCCAGTCATCGTAGGCGCAACGCTTGGAGAACTCTCCATTTCCTCGTAGGGGAGGCGGAACACTTCCCGTTGGGACAGGCATACCAGCCCAGCCTCGGCCAGCTTGCCAAGCGCTTCCCCCGGCGAAGCGACCAATGCGGTAAGCTCCCGCACCGCGTGCGGCTGTCTGTCCGCCAGCATCCGTAAAAGCGTTGCCCGTTTCGGGGCGCGTTTCTGCGCGGCCGCGGCAGCGGTGGCATCCACGTTTGGGGCGAGCTGCGCCGTCGCCTCCCGCCGGGTTTGTACGCGCCCGGTGCGCATGGCGGCAGGAAGCATGAGCCGCAGGGTTTCCGCAAGGGGGCAATGATCCTGTTCGGCCAGCTGCTCCGCCAGCGCGAGCAGATGCGGCGGCACCGTGACATACGGGTCCAACACACGGGCGATGGGGCGCATGCGTTGCGGGGGTACGTCGCAAGTCTCCGACAATGCCACAACGATGCCGCTTACCTGCCGGTGGCCCAGCGGAATGCCGACGCGCATCCCCGGCCGTACGTCCATCCCCTCGGGGATCAGGTAGGAAAACGGTTTGGCGACGTTGGTATGTACCACGTCCACTACCACCTGCGCAAACACGCTTTTTCCTCCCTTCCTCTCCGGGCCGTACGCGATTTAACGGAAATATCGGTTTCCGGGCTTGGGTACCCGGCTCCGTTTGCCGGGGCGCCCGCCCTTATGGGTTATGCGCCACAACAGCCGGATGAGCAAAAACAGCGCCAGGAACGGCAGCAGCACGATCGCCGCCAGCTCCACCGACAGCGGCGGGAAGGGGTTGGGATCGGCGTAGGTTTCCGCCTCGATCTCCTCAATGGACTTAGGCGCGTCCTCCCGCCGTGCGATGGAACGCGAGGCCACCAGCTGGTAGATTACGGCGCTGCCACCATCGGTGGGATAATACGTAAGCGTGCCGAATTCCTCGCCCTGTGTGATGGGCGCCGCGAAATTTTCGCGGGTGTAATTGCTGATGATGGACGCTTTCAGGTCGCGTGCCAGGGACTCCACTTCCGTCTTGGTGGCGACGATGTGCACGGTGCGCGTGTCCGCCATGGGGACGATATTCAGCTGCAGGCGGCCGATATCCGTATCGTCCATGGAGTAGCCGGTCGTCTGAATGGTGGTGGGGTTCATGGCGTACAATTCCACCGGCGTCACGCTGACAAACTGGGAAAATCCGTATTCCATCAATTTTTTAGTGTCCGTCCAACGGCCCTCGATGGAGGTGTAGAAAACGACCGAAATCAGGCTGACGCCGTCTTTTTCGGCAGAGCCTACGTAGCAATACCCTGCGCGGGAATGGTAACCCGTTTTTATGCCGGTGGCATAAGGATAATAATAGGCGTTGTCTTCGCCGGGATTGAGCCAGTTACCGCTGGTGCCCACGAGGGCGCGCGCACGGTTCAGGTTGCTCTTGGGCAGGCTGTAGGCATAGGTTTTGGCGATGCTGCGAAATGTCTCGTCCTGCATGGCGACACGCGCAATCTTGGCCATGTCCCGGGCAGTGGTGTAGTGGTTGTCGTCGGGCAGGCCGTTGGGGTTGGCATAATGCGTACCGGTGCAGCCATACGCCTGGGCGGCCTGATTCATCAATTCCACGAAAGCGTCTATGTTACCGGATACCGTTTCGGCGATCAGGTTGGCGCCTTCGTTGCCGGAACGCACCATGGTGGCGTAAAGCAGATCCTTAAAACTGATGGTTTCGCCCACGGCAAGGGGAATGGAAGAACTGTCTGTCGGGATGTTGGCCGCCACGCTGTCCATGGTGACGGTCGCGTTCATATCTCCCAACTGTATGCCCAGCAGCGTGGTCAGAATCTTCGTAGTGGAGGCGGGGGCCATCTGATCGTCGGCGTTCTTTTCAAAGATGACTTCGCCGGAGGAAGCTTCGATCAGAATAGCCGATTTGGCGTATAACTGATCTTCGGTAAGGTTTTCGGGGTGCGTTTCGTCGTAGGCGGGCGCGTCGGAGGAAAGCTTGGGCTCCTGATAGCTGATCTCCGTGCCGGCCTGCGCAGCCTCGGCCCGTGCCGCGGGGAACGCCCAACCGACGCCGGACACCGCTATCATCGCGACTGTCAGCGCGACGCCAAGCCGCACGAGCGCTTTCCGCAAACCTTCACCCCCTGACGAAACTGTTATCAACAAGATATTATAACGCTTCCATCCCGTTTTGTCCAATGCGAGGCGGGGTTCAGGCAGCGTGGTAAGTTGTAAAATGAATTGCCGCCCCCGGGACGGATAATGACCCAAACCCGTCACGTCAGGTACAATGAGGTTGC
>JAJFVI010000098.1 GCA_021371895.1 Eubacteriales bacterium
AGACATACAACGTGACCGATGTAACGGTAACAAAGAACGGGGAGCCGCTGGCGCTGACAATCAATGCCGGGTACATGCTGAACGGCGTCGTGTACCTGCCGCTGCAAACGGCGACGGAAGCGACCGGCATCGCCTTTACGCTTAATGAAGCGGCGGACAGCTATACGGTCGCGCTTCCCACTTCGGATCAAACGCAGGGGACCGACACGGAAACGACACCCGCGATTTGGATGAACACGGAGCAGGTTTTCGTGTTTACGGGTGCGGACACTGCGCTGACCCTGCCCGGTACCAGCGCGGGCGGCGAACCTGTTGCGCTCCACCCTGTGCTGAACGGGGAAACGGTATACGTTCCATTGCTTGCGATTTTGCAAAATGCAGGCAGCGTGGTGCTCCCCAGCGCGAACGGGCAGCAGTGGGAAGTTGCCTTTTCGCTGGAAAACGACCTCTATCAGCTTTCCTATACCTTAAATGACGACAACAGCGTTACCGGCATAACGATGCTGCGCAACCAGGAGCCGCAAATCCTTGCGGAACGCACTGGTTTGGAAATGGACAGCGTGCTCTACCTGCCGCTGCAAACGGCAACCGAGGCGACGGGCGTCACTTTCACCTTCGAAACAGAGGCCAATCGGTACGCCGTTGCCACGCCCTCACAATTAAGCGCTGCCACAGAGTAGAAAAAACGCCTTTTAGCCGTTCCAAAACCTTGACAGACGGACGCGAGCGTCTATAATAACACTAACGCACTGGGCGTGCGAAAGCACTTGCGTGATTCAGAAAGATAGGTGGAGTAGAGCATGTACGACATCAAAGTGACGAAAGCGACCGAACTAAGGCCAAAGCCCGACGATGAGAGCAAGCTGGGTTTCGGGAAGTTATTCAGTGATCACATGCTGCTGATCGATTATGATGAAGGTCTCGGCTGGCATGACGCTCGCGTCGTTCCCTTCGGCAATCTGTCGCTGCATCCCGCCTCCAACGTATTACATTACAGCCAGGAAATTTTCGAAGGCGCGAAATGCTACCGCACCGCGAAAGGCTTTAACCTGTTCCGCATTCGCGATAATTTTGAGCGGATGAACCGCTCCGCCGAACGCATGGGCATGGCGCAGATCCCGGTGGAACTGTGTATGGAAAGCCTGTTCAAGCTACTTGAGCAGGATAAGGAATGGACTCCGCACCGCGAGAGTACCTCCCTGTACATCCGTCCCACGATGATCGCTACGGAAGCGGTACTGGGCGTTTCGGCTTCCAAAAGCTACCTGTATTATGTGCTCCTTTCCCCTAGCGGCGCTTATTACGCAAGCGGGCTGGCGCCGGTGGGCATCTATGTGGAAGACCAACTGGTGCGCGCGGTGCGCGGCGGCGTAGGCAATGCCAAAACCGGAGGCAACTACGCGGCCAGCATTCTGGCGGGCGCGAAAGCCAAGCACAATGGTTATGCGCAGGTGCTGTGGCTGGACGGTGTTGAGCAGCGTTACGTGGAAGAAGTCGGTTCCATGAACATGATGTTCGTGTATGAAAACCGGAAAATCGTCACCCCGGCGCTCAACGGCAGCATCCTGCCCGGCATCACGCGCGACAGCGTATTCAAGCTTGCCGCCGGAATGGGGTACGATGTGGAAGAAAAGCGCGTGGACATCAACGACGTGATGGCGGACGCCAGAAGCGGCAAACTGACGGAAGCTTTTGGCACAGGCACCGCCGCAGTCGTTTCCCCGGTGAATAAGATCGCCTACCAGGGCGAGGAAGTCCACATCGGTGATGACGGCATCGGCGCGGTGACGCAGAAGCTTTATGATACGCTGACCGGCATTCAGTTCGGCACGGTTGCCGATCCGTACGGCTGGATCACCCAATTATAAGAGAAGAACGGTTTTGGAGGGGGGGGTGGATGATGCTGCGGGAAGCCTATGTGGCGCACGATGCGGATTGGTACGAAAAGACCATGAGCATGCTGCGCGAAAAACAATTCGAGGCGTGCGAACGTCGCCTTTCCACCTATCCGGACGTGAGCCTTTTTTCGCCGGATGCGACGGACACGGACGCCCAGACGATGCTGGAATGCTCCTTTTACCAAAGCGAGCCCGGAAACGAAGGGCTTGTGACCCTGCAAACACTGCGCAACAAAGTGATCGAACGCCTTCCCGTGGAAGCGCTGTACCTGTCCCGCGGGGAAAACACGCTGATGGAACGGCTGTTGATCGCTGACGGAAGAATCACTTCGGACACCTGGGACGAGATCGACGCGGCCGAAGCGCTGGCAAACCGCCTTTGGTGTTCCTTTACCGACGAGGGCGAGGAGTGGACGCTGGAACTGGCTCCCAGCCTTCGGGAGCCGATGCTCCTTGCGTTTAACAATCCGGGATTTGCCGCTGCGCGCGCCCGTCTTTTCCGCTACGACGCGACCATCCAAGGGTTGCTCTACATCGCGGGTTTCCTGCATTGCGGCCAACCGCTTACGTTTTTTACCAAGGACGTCATGGAGCGTACGGACGCGCTGGCCGCCGATATCGGTTACCGCTATTTAAAAGCTTCCTTCGAGTATGTGGCGGATCGCGGAAGGGAGATCGTCCTGATGCACCCCGGGCTGGCCGATCCGCGGCGGCTTATGGTGACGATGGGGGAGCAGACCGAGTTTACCCTGTCGCTTTCGGAAGAAACGCTTTCCGGAGGCATGAACGGACTGCTGCCGGAGGAGGAACCACTGCACCAGCGGATGCTTGCCGCGCTTTTGGGCATGATGCGACCCGAATGGGAAGCGGAGGAGGCGGCGGAGGATCTGCGCCTGCTGGCCAAGCAGGGCGTGGCGCTGGAAGAAATGGAAGCGGTAATGGCTTCCATGATCTGCGTGCTGCCTACGCCCGCGATGAAAAACGCGCTGAAAAATCTGTACGACTGCACGCCGCATTGGATCGGCATGACGGCCAACCTGCGGCATTGACGAGGCGCTTTTCGTGAAAATACACACGTTCACTCTACATGATAACGCGACGGGCAAGCTGTACCCGCTGGTCTGCCGGATGCTTCCCCAGTTTTCCGAAACCTGTGTGCGCAAGGCGTTTGAAAAACGGGACGTAAAAATGAACGGCCTGCGCGTGCGGCGTGACGCGGTTGTTGCGCCGGGCGCGGAAATAATGGTGTATCTTTCGGACGAGTGCCCCGAACGCTCGCCCGAAATTCTTTTTGAAGACAAGCGGCTGATGATCGTGGATAAGCCTGCTGGCGTATCCTGCGAGGCGGACGATAAAGGCGGGCTGACCGTGGGGGAATGGCTGTACCGGGTTCACGCCGGGCGGCTGACCGCACCACCCGTACCCTGCCACCGGCTGGACAACCCGACCGACGGACTGTTGATCCTCGCCAAGGACGAAGGCACGCGTGCCCTGATGGAACTGGCGTTTCGGGAGCGGCAGGTACACAAGATCTATGTTTGCCTAGTGCGCGGCACGCCTGTGCCGTCGCAAAAGACGCTTTCCGCCTACCTGATCAAAGATCCCGGCGCGGCTAAAGTTCGCGTGCTGGATTACCCCGCCGGCGGAGCGCTGCCGATTGTCACGGAGTACAAGGTGCTGGCGGCGGGCGACGTTTGCCGGTTGGAGGTTACGCTGCATACCGGGCGCACGCACCAAATTCGCGCGCAGCTTGCGCATATCGGGCATCCGATACTGGGAGACGATAAATACGGCGACCGCGATTGGAACCGGAGTCTGCATGCCAAACGGCTGATGCTGAGTGCAACGGAGCTTAGCTTCTCCATCACGGGCGAAATGAGCTATCTCAACGGGAATCGCTTCTCGCTGCCGCCGAAGTTTTAGGAGGCCTATGGACGCGATACGATTAATCGCTATGGATATGGACGGAACGCTGCTGAACGTGGAGCAGCGCATTACGCCGGAAAACTTGAACGCCCTTGAGCAAGCGGCCGCCCGTGGGGTGCGCATCGCTATTTGCAGCGGCCGTACGGCGCGCGATGTAAGCTACTTCGCAAGCGACGCGGGGCTGGACGGCTGTGCTGTGCTGGCCTTAAACGGCGCTTGCTGCCTTGAGGTTCCGCACGCGGAACCTTACGCGCTGCACACTTTCCGGGAGGATGTGGCAAAGCGCGTAACGGCGATCCTGCTCGGGCATGGGGTCACATTCGCCTGCTTTCAGGCGGATCGCGTAATCGTACTGGAAAACGATCCGTGCGTCACGCGCGCCAACTGGGGCACCTACGTCAATCGGGACAAACCGGAGGCTTACGCTTACGGCGAGGCCGCCCTGCGGCGTTATGAGGGCGAGGGCATCTGCAAGTGTGTTTATATCGATGCACCGAACGCCCAACGCATCGCCCGGATAGCGCGCGAGCTTTCGGATATCCCGGGGTTGACGGTTACCTCCTCCTGGTCGGACAATCTGGAACTGATGCCCGCGGGTGTCGGCAAGGGTTCGGCGCTTGCCGAACTGGCCCAAGGATTGGCGATTCCCCGGCAGCAGGTGATGGCCATCGGGGATTTCGACAACGATTTGGATATGATTCAGTATGCGGGCTTGGGCGTCGCGATGCAAAACGGTTCGCAGCGCGTGAAGGAAGCGGCGGACTACGTAACGCTGTCCAATGCGGAAAACGGTGTCGCCGCCGCCATTCGCCGCTTCGTACTTGATGCTTGCATTACCACATTAAAATGAAATGCGCTCCGCCTCCCAAGCATCGGAAAGCGGAGCGTGTTATAATCAGGAAAAGGTCAATGTTCGCGTACGTAGCCCAGTGTCTGCAAGTCCGAAGAGTGGTTGCGCCAATCTTCCCGCACCTTCACCCACAGCTTCAGGTTCACGTGTGCGTCCAGCAGCGCCTCGATATCCACGCGGGCTTCCATGCCGATGCGTTTGAGCATCGCACCCTGCCGCCCGATGATGATGCCCTTGTGCGACGCGCGCTCGCAGTAGATGGTCGCGTCGATTTCCGTCAGGCCGTCGCTGATGCGTTTGAGGCTCATCACTTCCACGCCGATGCCGTGAGGGACTTCATCCTGCAGGTGCATGAGTGCTTTTTCGCGGATCAGCTCGCCGCACAAAAAGCGCTCCGGCTGGTCGGTTAGCGTATCCTCGGGGAAATAGCGGGGACCTTCGGGCAAGAGCGCGATCAATACGTTGCGAAGCTCCTCCACGCCGTCGCCCGTCGTGGCGCTGATGGGGACCAACTCGTCGTATCCCATATCGGCAAAGCTCTGGATCAATCCCAGCAGTTTTTCCTTGGGGATCAGATCGATCTTATTGAGCACGAGCGTCTTTTTCACCTTGTGTTCGGCCATCTGCGAGGCCAGCTCGCGATCCTGCCGATCCACCTGTGTTACGTCCAACACGACCAACAATCCGTCGATACCCTGCAGCGCGTCGCGTACCGTCTGCATCATGTATTCGCCCAGTCGGGTGCGCGGCGTGTGCACGCCCGGCGTATCCAGAAAGACGAGCTGGCTGTTCGCCTGTGTGCTTACGCCCAGAATGCGGTTGCGCGTGGTTTGCGGGCGGTTGCTGACGATGGCGATTTTTTCCCCCAAAAGGGCGTTGAGCAGTGTGCTTTTACCGACGTTCGGACGCCCGACAATCGCGATAAAGCCGGAATGGAACGGCGTTTGGTTTTCCATTGAACAACCTCGTTTTCTATATCGTATCAGGGTTAGCGGGCGCGGATTCCCTTTCAGGGCAGATCCTTGGGCCCGAAGCCGTTGGGGAGCAGTTCCCGGAGTGTCGATTGGGCTACCTTGCCCTGTTCCCACGTAATCAGCACGCGCAGATCGGGCGAAAACTCGTTGAGCACCTGCCTGCAAGCGCCGCAGGGCCAGGGTGCCGCATGCTCGGCCGCTATGGCGATGGCGGTGAACTCCTTTGCGCCGTCACTGACGGCATGAAAGAGAGCGGTGCGCTCGGCACAGTTGGTGAGGCCGAAGGACGCGTTTTCCACATTGCAGCCCTGAAACACGCGGCCGTCCGCGGCAAGCAGGCAAGAGCCTACTTTAAAATGGCTGTAAGGGCTGTAGGAACGCGCCATAGCTTCGCGTGCCAGTGCCAGCAATTGCTCGTCATCCGGCGTGGAAATCTGTGTGCCCCCGCGTGTGACGCCCGCGAGATCGAGGGCTTTTTCTTCCATGGTTCGCATCTCCTTTTGTTCCGCGGGCTGAAGATGGTCGTACCCGCACAGGTGAAAAATGCCGTGCGCCAGCAAATAGCACAGTTCCCGCCGCAGGCTGTGGCCGTACTGGCACGCCTGCGATGCGGCGTGCTCCCACGAAAGCAGAATATCCCCCAGAAAACAGGCGTTAAGATCGGGATCGTATTCGCGCCGGAGCAGCGGGCGTGCATCGCGTGCTGTTTGGCCGGGCGCGTAGCGAACGGCAGGGAAAGAAAGTACGTCCGTCGCGGCATCCACCCCGCGCTGCTCGCGGTTGATTACACGGATACGCTCGTCGTCCGTAATCAGCACATGCACGGCGCAGGGAACAGGCAGCCCCTCGACGGCCGCGCAGCAGTCGGCCGTCAGCGCAAGCGGTGAAAAATCCCGTTCTGACGGCGGCAGAGCCACGCCCTCCGCCAATTCCCAATCAAGCTTCATCGTTTTGCGTATCCGCGGCCGGTTCGCCAGGTTGCGCAGGATCTTTGCCATTGATAACACCATTGGTTTCGCTGTCGCCGACCACAGGTTTTAAACCCACAACCGGCGAGTTTTGCGCGTCTTCGGCGGATTTGGCCCCTTTTTTCTTTGCCGGTTTCACCGGTTTTTCGATTTGCGTATCGGTGGAATCGGCCTGCGCAGATTCTTCTTCGCCGGCGGCGGGGGTTACCGTGGGAGACGCCTCCGCAGGAGTCTCTATAGCCACTTCGGCGGGTGCTACCACACTCGCTTCTACGGGTGCCCCTGTATCAGCCTCCACGGAGGCTTCGGCCGGGGATAACGTTGCGGAAGCAATCTCTTCCACAGGATGTTCCTCCCGCTCCCCGGTGCTCTGCACTTCTTCCGCAGGCTGTTCCCCGGCGTTCACCGCTTCCGCCGCGGCATGCTCCGCGTCCTGTGCGTCGATCTCCGGCACCTTCGTAAGCTCTATGGCTTCCACGGGACTTTCCTCCACGGCGGGCGGCTGCGGCGGCCGTGGCGCAGGTGCGTTCAGACGGCTAAGCTGTTCGGGCGAGATGGCGGGGTACTCGATACGCTCGTGGAAAACGCCGTTGAGCACGGTGGAAAACGCCTCGCTGATTCTATCGATATCCGACAGCGTTACCGGGGCGTGGCTCAGTTGACCGTCCTCCAGCTTGCCGCGCACCAGCCGTTCGATGAACGCTTCGATCGCCTTGGGCGTGGGATCAGGCATGGAGCGCACGGCGGCCTCCACTGTATCGGCCAACATGATGATCGCGCTTTCCTTGATGTGCGGGCGGCGGCCGTCGTAGCGGAAATCGCTGATGTCCACAGGTTGGCCGTTCGCCTGCTGCAGCGCCTTATGGTAGAAGTACATGACCGGCGTATCGCCGTGGTGCTCTATAATAATGTCCTGTATCTCCTGGGGCAGATGGTTTTGCTGTGCCATCATCAGCCCGTCCCGCGTATGGGCGGTCAGAATGGCGGCGGAAACGTAGGGGTTGGTATGCTCATGCGGATTTTCACCCATCTGGTTTTCCTTAAAGTATAAAGGGCGCTTCAGCTTGCCGATGTCGTGGTAATAGGCGCCCGCGCGCGCCAGCAGCGGATTGGCACCGATGGCTTCCGCCGCGGCCTCGGCCAGATTGGCCACGATGATACTGTGGTGGTAGGTGCCCGGGGCTTCCATCAGCAGCCTGCGCAGCAGCGGATGGTTGGGGTTGCTTAATTCCAGCAACTTGCTCTGCGTGGCCAGATGAAACACCGATTCCATAATGGGATTAAATCCCACGCACAGCAGCGATGCCACCAGCGCGCCCGCGGCGCTCCACAGCGAATTGGTAAACACGTCCTCCACGGACGTATTGGTCATAAACCCGATCACCAGAATGATGCCGATATTGGAAATTGCCGCCAACACGCCCGCTAAAAACAGTTGCTGGCGGTAAGGCTTACGCCGGATGATGAAGATGACCAGTATGCCGCTGATGATGGAAGTCAGCAGCAGATTGACCATCTCGGTGCCGTAGGTGCTGTTGCCTCCCGCGATCAGGGCGCTGACGACGATGGCAAGCGTAATCGTCGCGGCAGCGCCGCAGGCAACGCTTAAAAGTGCGGTCATCATCATCGCGCCCAGCAGCACCGGAGGCAAGTAAAGATTAATCATCTTCGCTCCGATGCACAAGGCCAGCGTAACGTTGAGGATAATCATTTGTATGGCGAGCTTTTTGGGACGTTGCAGGTATTTTGCGTTAAAGAGCAAAATAATCATCACATACGTCATCATGGCGAAGAGCACCAGTAGCGCGCCACCAACGTACATGGTCAGGTCGAAATCCGCATCGTCCAGAAGGCCAAGGCTGCGAAGCAGGTCCAATTGATTGGCGGTCACGCGCTCGCGCGCTACCACGATGTTCTGCCCCTGCTTGTAGATGACGGGCTCGACCTCATCGCGCGCTTCCTGCTGCAATTTGGCGGTAGCGTCCTGATCGATCACCATGTTGGGCTGCACCACTTTGCGCAGGATGGGAGTGACCACGTTCTGCAACAGATCCATATCCGTTTTATAGCCGATAATCTGCTGCAGGTACTGGATGGTTTCACTCACGTATCCTTCGCGGATGGTGGTGTTCATGGTGTTTTCCAAAGCCGTGGTGATGTTGTTGTTGATATCCAGCATATCCTCATCTGAGGCGCGCATGAGGGTGTTGATCTGGTAATCAGCCAGCGTGAGCAGCGGAAAAAGCGACTTGGCATATTCCATCTCCGCCGTAGTGAAAACATACGATTTTTGTTTTTGCGGCTCTCCCGGTGCGTATTGCTCCAGCGTTTTCTGGCCGTACTGCTGTACGGTGTTAGCCTGCGTGAGAATGGAAGCCAAACTGTGCATCACGTCCGCGGTGACGCCTTCCTTATACAGATAGGATGGCTCCACCTGGGCGACGGCCGCATCCCGGTTACGCTCGGTGGCGAGTTCGTCTACCACGTCTTTGGAGGCGGTGATGGTGGTATAAGCGATGTCGCCCACTTGCAGATCATAACGCTCCGGCGTAATGGCAATGCTGAAAAGAACGATCATCGAAAGCGTTCCCGCCAGGAGAATATACCAACACTTGGCGGTCACGGAGCGCAGCTTTTTCCAGATCGTTTCGAAAGAGGACAAACCCTTTTTCGGCCGGGCCGAGGGTATGTGTTTTTTAGGCGTCATGCCCCGTATGCCTCCCCGTATGTTCCCGTTCGTAGCTTTCGTACGCCTTGACGACGGTTTGCACAAGGTCGTGGCGTACGATGTCGGAGTGCGTCAACTGCACGATGGCAATCTCCGGTATGTCTTTCAGAACATCGACAGCCTGCAAAAGGCCGGACTGCTTTCCGGCAGGCAGGTCGGTCTGCGTATCGTCGCCTGTGACCACCACACGCGAACCTGTGCCAAAGCGTGTCAGGAACATCTTCATCTGTTCCGGGGTCGTGTTTTGCGCTTCGTCCAGAATAATAAAGCTTTCCGCGAGCGTACGTCCCCGCATGTAGGCGAGCGGCGCAATTTCGAGTATTCCACGCTCCTGAAGGCGTTGGTAAGCGTCCGCGCCCATCATGTCGTAAAGCGCATCGTACAGGGGGCGCAGGTAAGGATCAACCTTCTGGTTCAGATCGCCCGGCAGAAAGCCCAGCTTTTCGCCGGCTTCCACCGCGGGGCGGGTGAGGACGATACGCTGCACCTCTTTGTTGCGCAGCGCCACCACGGCCAACGCCATGGCAAGATAGGTCTTGCCCGTGCCAGCGGGACCCAGCGCGAACGTCAGCTCATGGGAGCGAATGGCGTTTACGTACCGGTATTGACCCAAAGTCTTGCAGCGTATGGGTCGGCCGCGCTGCGTAATGGCGACGACCTCAAAGGCAATATCGTCCAGCTGATCCAGATCACCCGTCTTGACTAACGCGATGGCGTAGCGCAGGGTGGTGCGATCGATCTGCGCATGGCGCAGCACCAGAGACTTGAGTTTTTCCACCACCGACATTGCCATGGCGACGTTCTCGTCGGGCCCTGTGATCTTCAGGTCGGCCCCGCGTACGGAAAGAGCGACGCACAGCTCACCTTCCAGAAGCGGCACGTTGCGATCATTCGCGCCGAAGAGAGACAGATAGTTTTCCAGACTTTCCAGCGAAAGAACAGCCGACGTTTCTTCCGACAAACACATTGCCTCCGTTCATGGCGGACTTTACACGCCTGCGATACACGGCCTTGCCCAATGGATGCAGAAAAGGCAGAATATCAATCTCTATCATACAATAATCTGTTCATTTGTCAATTGTTTTAAGGGTTATCGGGGGTTGCCCGGCAAGCGGGAAACGACGAAATTGTTTGTATTTTTTTATTGCATTTTTCGCCAGAATAAGTATAATCGTTACTGTAGTGTCTTTACACAAAAGACAATGTAGTATGGAAGGTGGTATCAGCTATGAAATTCGTGATTCTGGTCGCATATGCAGTCATGATGATTTTGGTGATCTTCTTCACTAAAAAGAAAAACCTGACTCTCAATGGCTTCCTGTTGGGAGGTCGGAGCGTTGGCCCGTGGATGAGTGCTTTCAGCTACGGCGCCAGTTACTTTTCTGCCGTGATTATCGTGGGTTACGCGGGTTCCATGGGTTGGGGCGCCGGGCTTTCCGCGGTGTGGCTGGGTATCGGCAATGCGTTGATCGGGAGCCTGCTGGCATGGTCGCTGCTGGCCAAGCCCACGCGCCGCATGGGAGAGAAGCTGCAGGTAGGTACGTTGCCGAGCTTCTTTGAAAAGCGCTACAACAGCAAGACGCTCAAAATTCTGGCAAGCCTGATCATCTTCGTGTTCCTGCTTCCCTACAGCGCGAGCGTGTACAAGGGCTTGGGCAACATGTTCAGCAAGGCGTTCGGGTTTGATTACACCTGGTGCGTCATCGGCATTGCGCTGCTGGCCTCAGTGTACCTGTTCGTGGGCGGTTACAAGGCTACAGCAATTACGGATTTCATTCAAGGACTGATTATGCTGGTTGGCATTGCCGCCGTCGTGGTTTACGTGATTAGGGCAGCGGGCGGCGTAACCGCGGGGCTCAACCTCTTGGGTACGCCGGAGATCGGCGGGGAAAACATGAACACCCTGTGGCCCCCGAAAGGCAAGGAAGTCTGGCTGATCAGCAACTTGCTTCTCACCTCGCTGGGCGTGCTGGGCATGCCACAGATGATCCACAAATTCTTCGCCATTAAAGATGAAAAAAGCGTCAAGCGCGCAACCGTGATTTCCACCCTGTTCGCGCTGGTCGTAGCGGGCGGCGCGTACTTCGCGGGCAGTTTCGGCCGTGTGGTGCTCAGCAAGATTATCGGGCTTAATGCTGCTGACAGTCTCAAAGCAATCGGTGGCAGCATGGATCAGATTATGCCCACCATCCTGACGAACACGACCGTCGTCGGCATTCCGGACGCGATACTGGGGCTGTTCGTGGTGCTGCTGCTGTCGGCGAGCATCTCCACCTTAACGGCGCTCGTGCTGG
>JAJFVI010000125.1 GCA_021371895.1 Eubacteriales bacterium
CGTGCAGATCGACATAGGGTTGGAAGGAAAACGCCCGCGCTTCACCGTCGCGGATACCGGCGTGGGCATTTCCGAAGAGCATCAGTCACGCGTATTCGAGCGCTTTTACCGGGTCGATATGAGCCGCAGCAAGGATACCGGCGGTACGGGGCTGGGGCTAAGCATCGTCAAGCACGGGGCGCAGCTGCACCACGCGGAAATCACCCTGAAAAGCAAGCCGGGCGCGGGCACGACGATTATCCTGCTCTTCCCGGAACAAAAAGAAAGCGCTTGACCGGGTATTTCTTCGGGCGCAGATGGCCGCAACGGATAAAGAATCTACACATTTCCCGGCGGTTTGAAACGCCTGGGCGGAAGCCTAAAATTCTTGGTAAAAAGAGTGCAAAACATTTCCCTGTATGGTATAATTTAGTATCGGCTTACTTTAGCCGAGGGAGCGCAAACAAGGAGGGTTTTTTTTGGATGACCCGATAGGCGGTCAATTGCTGTTTCAGTTTATTTTAATCCTCATCAACGCCTTTTTTTCCGCAACGGAAATTGCCATCATCTCCCTGAACGACAATAAAGTTCGTAAGCAGGCCGAAGAAGGGGATAAAAAGGCTGCCGTGATGCTGAAGCTGGCAGAGTCCCCCAACGGCTTCCTTTCGACCATCCAGGTTTGCATCACCCTGAGCAGCTTTCTGGCCAGCGCCTTCGCAGCGAATCATTTCGCCTCACGGCTTGCGCTGGCGCTGTGGAACGCCGGCTTTACCATCTTTTCCACCTCCACGCTCAATACCCTTTGCCTTATCTTCATCACGTTGGTGCTGAGCTATTTCACCCTTGTGCTGGGCGAGCTGACGCCCAAGCGCATCGCTATGCAAAACCCGGATAAGGTCGCTCGTTTCACCTGCGGCGTGATCGTGGCCGTACAAAAAATATTCAAGCCCATCATATGGCTTTTATCCGTCAGCACCAACGCAATGCTGCGGCTGTTTCGCATCAACCCCAACGCTGTCAACACACAGGTAACCGAGGAAGAAATCCGCATGATGGTGGATATCGGCGGTGAGAACGGCTCCATCCAGCAGGACGAGCGCACGATGATCGAAAACATATTCGAGTTTAACAACACTACTGCCGAATCGGTGATGATCCACCGCATGGACGTGGTAACTATACAAGTGGAAGATAGTCCCGAAGAGATTATCCAAACCATTCGGGATTCCGGCTTAAGCCGCTTTCCCGTGTACGACGAGGATGTGGACGACATCGTCGGCGTACTGAACACACGCGATTTTCTGCTGAACGCTCAAAGCAAGGAACCCCGCTCCCTGCGCGATCTGCTCCGGCCCGCCTACCTGGTGCCGGAAACGGTGCAGGCGGACGCGCTTTTCCGTGATATGCAAAAGCGCAAGGTGCATATGGCAATCGTGGTGGACGAGTACGGCGGCATGAGCGGCATCGTGACCATGGAGGATCTTTTGGAGGAAATCGTCGGCAATATCTACGACGAGTTCGACCCCGCGGAAGAGAGCGAAGTCGTCCAGCTTGGCGATAACCTGTGGCGCTGCGACGGCGCTGTGGATTTGGAAACCCTGGCCGATGCGCTGGAGATCAATCTGCCGCTGGACGAAGAATACGATACGCTGGGCGGCATGGTGTTCAGCTGTTTTACCACCATCCCCGAGGACGGCTCCACTCCCGAGGTGGACGTTAACGGCGTGCATGTGCAAGTGGAACAAATCACCGATCGCCGTATTGAAACGGCGCTGGTAAGCAAGCTTCTACCCTCGGACGATTCAGAATCCTCCGCTGAAAATGGCGATCGTCCCCGGCATGGATAAACACCTGATTTGGGATTTTGACGGCACGATATACGATACCTATCCGCAAATGGCGCGGGCACTGGTAGAGGCGCTTGCGGATTTTTGCTGCGCGGTCAACGAGCGGGAAGCCTGCGAACGCATGAAAGTCACGCTGTTTTCCGCCGTTAACATCTATGCGGAACAATTTGGCATCCCGGCGGATACGCTGATGACAGCTTTTCAAACGCACCATGCCCGGCAGACGACCCTGCCCATGATGCCGGGGCTGGTGGACTGCCTGCAAACGACAGCCACCATGGGCTGCCGACATTATCTGTTCACCCACCGTGACCAACGGGCCCTTGCGCAGTTGGCGGCGGATGGGCTAAGCGGTTTTTTCAGCGATTGTATAACCCGGGCGGACGGTTTCGCCGACAAGCCTTCGCCACAGGCGATATTTTACCTGATGGAAAAGCAGGGCTTCGCCGCAGGCAACGCGTACATGATCGGCGATCGGGAGATTGATATGGCTTCCGGGAGGGCGGCGGGCGTCGGCTGCATCCTTTTCGATTCGGACGGTTTAACCACAGGCGCGCGGGCGGATTACCGCGTAGGCAGTCTTGCGGAGATTCCCACGCTGCTGTTAAACGTACAGCCATAAAAAAGCGCCCAGACCCGGTTGTTTATCAGCCGGTGCCGGGCGCTTCGTTATGCCTGTTTTTCATTCCTGTTGCACGTCCGTCGCTCCTACCCCAAGCGTGCGGGGCCATATGGCAGGGTTGAGCAGATTTTCAGGTTTGCGCCCCGCCAGCGCGGTCAGAATGCGGTCGCTGCATTGCTCCCCCATCCGGTTGCGGGTGTGCAGCGTATTGCTGCCGATATGCGGCGTCAGCACCACATTGGGCAGCGCCTTGAACCGCGCGGAAACCTCCGGCTCGGTTGCAAACACGTCCAGCGCCGCGCCCATCAGCCTGCCCTGCTCCAGCGCGTCGGCCAGCGCCTGCTCGTCCGTCAGCCGACCGCGTGCGGTATTGATGAAAAACGCCGTTGGTTTCATGAGCTTTAGCTCTTCTTCACCGATCATGCCCTCGGTTTCCGGGGTCAGGGGGCAATGCAGCGTCACCACGTCCGCGACGCGCAGCAGTTCCATTAGCGGCAGTCGGCGGGCGTTGCCGACCACCGAGAACGGCTTGATTCCGCGATTATGATAGACAACGCGCATGTGCAGCGCACGTCCGAGCTCCGCCACGCGCGAACCGATGCGCCCCATACCCACAACCCCGAGGGTCAGCCCTTCCAGCGAGACGCCCATTGAGCGCCCCATGGTAAACAGCTTGCGGGTGCTTTTCTTCTCCCGCAGCAGATGATCCATTTCGCAAACACGGCGGGTAAGCGACAACATCAGTGCAATGGTCAGTTGTGCGGTCGTTTCCGTGACGCTGTCCGGGATATTCGCTACCGGGATACCCAGCGCGGTCGCGGCGTCCAGATCAATCGCGTCGTACCCCGCGCCGTAGCAGACGATCAGCTTCACGCGCGTGCAGGCTGCCAGCAGAACGCTATCCAGCGAGCCACACGCCACCACGGCGTCGCAGGCGGGCAGCAGCGAACAAAGTTCCGCTCGGTCGAACGCCTTGCCCGGCTCGGGGCAGAGCACGACGTTTGGGCTCAGCAGCCCAAAACGTTCCATGGGCACGCCGTGGGTGATCAGGATCTTCGCCATGGTTTCATCCCTTTCATGTTGTTTGTATCATAGCAACTTTTCAGTCGGCATGCAAGCATGCACTCCGTTTTTTTATGTCTGCGGAAAGCTGTTGCGGCAGAAACGGCATCGGTCATAATAGGGGTTGTTCTTTTAAATACATTATGATACAATATAATACGTTTAAATACATATTCTAAGGAGGCATTCCAATATGTGTGGAATCGTCGGCTATATCGGGGATCGGGAAGCCTGCCCAATTTTGATGGAAGGACTTTCCCGGCTCAGTTACCGCGGGTACGACAGCGCAGGTGTCGCCATTTTGGATGCTGACGGCAAGGTGAATGTACATAAGGCCAAGGGTCGGCTGGAAAATTTGACCGCCCTGCTGGAGAGGAGCCCTTTGCATGGCACCTCCGGCATCGGCCACACCCGTTGGGCAACCCACGGCGAACCCAGCGACCGCAACGCGCATCCGCATACCGATTCTGCCGGTGGGATCGCCATCGCGCACAACGGCATCATCGAAAACCACGAGGCGCTGCGTAAACACCTGCAAAGTCAGGGCTGCCTGTTTACGTCCCAGACCGATACCGAGGTTGTCGCCCATTTGCTGAGCACGCTGTATAAAGGCGATATGAAAACAACCTTACTGCAAGCCATGGAAATGATCCACGGCAGTTACGCTCTGGCCATACTTTGCGACGCCGAGCCGGACAAGCTGTTTTGCGCGCGCCGCGAAAGCCCGCTGGTCATCGGCGCTAAAGACGGCGCGGCCTACATTGCCAGTGATATTCCCGCGATACTCGCGCATACCCGGGATGTGGTGTTCCTCCAGGACGGCGAAATCGCGGTGCTCAGCAAACAGGGCGTGGCGGTGTACAACCGCGCGGGCGTCCTGCAATCCCCCGCTCCCTACCACGTTACCTGGGATTTAAGCAGCGCCGAAAAGGGCGGTTACGCCCACTACATGCTCAAGGAGATTCATGAGCAACCCCTTGCTCTGCAAAGCACCTTCACGCCCCGTAACGTCGATCCGGGGGATTACCGTTGGCTTCCGGTAACGGCGCAGGAAGCCAAGGCTCTGCGGAAGATCACCATCGTCGCCTGCGGAACCGCCTACCACGCCGGGATATTCGGTAAATATGTTATTGAAAGACTCTCACGCATTCCGGTGGAGGCGGACATCGCCAGCGAATACCGCTACCGCGATCCCATCGTCGGCGAGAACGAGCTGTTTATCGCCATTTCACAAAGCGGCGAAACCGCCGATACTTTGGCGGCGCTTCGCGAAGCCAAGCGCCACGGCGCAAAGGTGCTGGCCGTGTGCAATGTGGTCGGTTCCACCATCGCACGCGAGGTGGGTGACGCACATACGCTGTTCACCTACGCAGGCCCGGAAATCGCCGTGGCGAGCACCAAGGCGTATATGACACAGGTCGAAATGATGCTGCTGATCGCCCTTGCGCTGGGTGACATGCGCGGCGCTCTGCCCGCCGAGGAGGCCGAACGCCTGCGCGGCGAGCTCGCCGTCCTGCCCGCCAAGGCGGAACAGGTATTGCTCACCGAGAAAGATCTGCGGCGCTTCGCCGATAGCATGAGCCAGAAGCGGCACGTGTTCTTCGTAGGCCGGGGACTTGATTTTGCGCTTTCGCTGGAAGCCGCGCTGAAGCTGAAGGAAGTCAGCTATGTATTCAGCGAAGCCTATGCCGCGGGCGAGCTGAAGCATGGGCCTATCGCCCTTTTGCAGGACGGGCGGCTGGTGGTGGCGACCATCACGCAGCCGGCGCTATTGGATAAGACGCTCAGCAATCTGCGCGAAATCAAAGCGCGCGGCGCGATGGTACTGGCCGTGTGCCGCGAGGATCTCAAAGATCGGGTCGTCGGCGAAGTGGATGAATTGATCCTGATTCCAGCGGCGGAGGATCTGCTGGCACCTCTGCTGGCGATCATCCCGCTGCAGCTGTTTGCCTATTGCATGGCAGTGGCACGCGGCTGCGACGTGGACAAGCCTCGTAATCTCGCCAAAAGTGTCACGGTAGAGTAGGGAGCGCAAAGCGCTAAATAATGCCGCGGTCGTGCTCGCGGCGGCGCGGGGGTTCCGCGTCCATTGTGCGCGACCAAAGGGCTGTGAGACCTTAGAAATCCTATGGGGTGCGCCCTGCAGGGCGCAGAGCGCGGGGTTTCGCACCTACGGGTGCGAGCAGGGGCTTTCCGCTCGCACCTGCATCCTTCGGGGTCGCCTTCTTACACGGCGGGTATAGCGCGAGGAGCCGCCTTTGAAGTATAGGATAGTCGTCCGGGCATACCGCGCCTATCCTCCAGCAGTGCGGCCCCTCGCGCTTCCCGCCTTGTGGTTCCAATGAGGCAGAAAAACCACAGCTTCGTTTTTCGAAAGAGAATCAGGGTGGTCGAACAACGTGGCTTGCGAACACCTTCGCTGTCGGTGATACCTGCGGCATTCAAAAACAGCTGCACCATCCTGCTGAAACGTACGCGAAAGCCCCTCCGGCATGACAGGCGGAGGGGCTTTCGCGTACTGGGCGTTGGCTCCGGTTATTCCATATATCCACCTTTCATGGGGCTTACGGCGTGATCCGAATAAATTTTCGGCACGCCGCGCTCGTAACGCGGAGGCTTAGGCTTCCATGCTGCACGCCGCTTTTGTAGAACCCTGTTGATTTGCTCCGGCGGCATCTCCATGCCGTCGATTCCGATTACGGCCAGCTTGCGGGCGGGGATGTCGATCAGGATTAAGTCGTTTTCCTCAACCAACGCGATAGGCCCGCCCTCCG
>JAJFVI010000132.1 GCA_021371895.1 Eubacteriales bacterium
CCCGCAAGGTTTGCCGCGGTTACCGGCATCGGCATCCATGCGCCGGGTTCCGGCTGGAAAAACGGCAGACACTGATCTACCTCCGCCTCCGACATCCGGTAGGACAGATTGCCTCCGTTGCGTTCATGCCAGCCCTGCAGCCAGCCGTCGTTACAGGTGCGCACCACTTTTTGCAGCACCGTCGTATCCGTCATCTTCATGCGGGATTCCTCGCTTTCAGCACCGTTTGTTCGTATTGTTCGATATGAGGATACCATTCCCCGTCCGCCGGGACGCTCTGCCTTTGGCAATACGCATCCCATACCGTGCCGAAGGGCAGCGTTTTATACGCTTCCTGCGCCGTCATCAGCTCGGTAAAGCGCGCCTCGTCCTGCATGCGGGCCAGCTGCGCGTGCGGCATCAGCAGGGCGTAGAGCAGCGCCTTTTGGAGGTTGCGCGTGCCGATGACCCACGCGGCCACGCGGTTGATGGACGCGTCGAAGAAATCCAGCCCGATCAGCGCCTTTTGCAGCGCGTCGCAGCGCACCAGCTCGCAGGTAATCTCCCGCAGGTCGTCGTCAAAGCGCAATACGTGATCGCTGTCCCAGTGAACGGGGCGGGTCAGGTGCAGCGCAAGGCGGTCGAACCGGCATAACATCGCGGGGATTTTATCGGCGATAGCCTCGGTGGGGTGGAAATGTCCGCTGTCCAGCAGCGCGTATATGCCCGGATGCGCGACGGCGTAGCCCAGGTAAAATTCATGGCTGCCCACGGTGTAGGCTTCCACGCCGATGCCGAACACTTTGCTTTCCACACTGTCGATCACGCCGGGCAGCTTTTCGGCGAAAATCTGGTTCAGACTGTCCTCAAGGCGCAGCCGGGGGCCGAGGCGGTCGGCCGGAACGTCCTTCAAGCCGTCGGGAATCCAGACGTTGCACAGGCAATAGGTATTCAGCTCTTTGGCGAAATACGCGGCAATCCGCCGGCACGCCTGCCCGTGGCGAATCCAGAAGGCGCGCACAGCCTCGTTCGGGCTTGCCAGGGTCATGCCGTTCTTCACCATGGGGTGGCTAAAGAAGGTGGGGTTGAAGTCAATCCCGATGTTTCGGCTCTTAGCGTACTCCACCCACGCCGCGAAGTGCCGGGGCGCCAGCGCGTCGCGGTCGGCCTTGTCGCCGGGCGGAAAGACGGCGTAGCTGGCGTGGAGGTTAATGCGCTTGCGACCCGGAATCAGGCTGCACGCCTTGTCGAAATCGGCGGTCAGCTCGGCAAAAGTCCGCGCCTTGCCGGGGTAATTGCCGGTTGCCTGAATACCGCCGGAGAGGGCTTCGCCGGAATTTTCAAAGCCGGTCACGTCGTCGCCCTGCCAGCAGTGGATGCTTACCGGCACCCGCGCAAGTGCCTCCATGGCCGCTTCCGTGTTCACGCCAAGGGCGGCATAGCGCGCCCCGGCCGCTTGATAGTACTCGTTCATCTTCATTCTCCTCGTTCGGGTTGATAGCTTTGCACGGCGAAATCCCGGCGGATCATCGCGCGCGCCTGCGAAAGATTTTCGATATGCCCCTGCGCAATCAGCTGGGCGATCACGTTGCCCAGTGCTGTGCCCTCCACCGGGCCGGCGTAAACGGGCAGTCCCGTCGCGTCGGCTGTCCATTGATTAAGCGTACGGTTCTGGCTGCCGCCGCCCACGATGTGCAGGGCGGTAAAGCGCTTGTCCGTAAGGTTTTCTAGCGCGCGAATCGCATCGGCGTAGCCCTGCGCCAGGCTGTGGTGTACGCAGCGCAGCAGCTGGGGCAAGTCCTGGGGAGGAGGCGCGCCGCTTTCCGCCAGCGCCGCGCGCACCTCAGCCGTCATGCCGGCGGGGGCCAGAAAACGGTTGTCTGCCACGTCCACTACCGGCGCATACGCTTTGCCCTGCAGGGCCATCTCCGCCATTTCCACGTAGGAGTAGCGATCGGCAAGCTCGTGGCGGATGCTTTGCAGCATCCACAGCCCCATGATGTTGCGTAAAAACCGTATCTTGCCGCCGTATCCACCCTCGTTGGTAAAGCCGGCCAGTCGCGCGGCCTCGCTTACGATGGGCGCGTCGTTTTCCACCCCCAGCAGGCTCCACGTGCCGCTGGAAAGGAACACGGCCCCGTTGTCCAGCGCGGGCACCGCCATAAAGGCACTGCCCGTATCGTGCGAAGCGGGCAGCACGACATCGCAAGTAAAACCTGCCTCGCTGGTAACCTGCGGTCGGAGCCGCCCCAGGCACGTGCCCGGCTGTACGGGAGGCTCGGGAAAGAGCGCGGCGGGTATGCCCGCGGCAGCGAGCACCTCCTGATCCCACAACCCTGTGCGCACGTCGATCAGCGCGCCGGTCGAGGCTTCAGTGTACTCGTTCGCCTTCACGCCTGAAAGCAGAAAATGGAAGTAATCCGGCATCATAAGGCAGCGCCGGCCGTGCGCAAGCGCCTCCGGCGGCGTGGCCATAAGCTGATAGATGGTGTTGAAGGGTTGCTTGGCAATTCCAGTGCGGCGGTAAAGCCAATCATCCGCAATCCGGTGCAGCATCGGAGCGGTGCGACCGTCGCGGTAGGCCATGCAATCCCCGATACGTTTATCTTCCTCGTCCAGCAGCGCGTAATCCACGCCCCAGGTGTCCACGCCCACGGAGAAAGGCAGGGTACTCGCTGCCTTGCAGGCCTGCAAACCCCGCATGATATGCCCCCACAAGGCATCTGCGTCCCAGCAGAGGCGGCCGTCGCGCGCTTGCGCGCCGTTGGGGAAGCGATAGACCTCGTTAAGCGTCAGCTCTCCATCCGCAAGCCGACCCAGCATATGCCTTCCGCCGGAGGCACCGATGTCGATGGCCAGTACCTGGGCGGGCATCACGATCACAACCTTTGCTGTCATATTGATATAAGCATAGCGCAACGAAAGTAAAGAAAAAAGGACGTACTTTACCGAAACTACAACCTGTGTGAACTCCTATACCCTTTGGGGGAAACACCCTCCCGCAGTTCAAAGAGCCGATAAAAATAGCTGCTGTTGTTATAACCCACGGCCTGGCAGATGTTCAGAATACTGCGGTCGGTATCCTGCAGGAGCTGCCGTGCCTTTTCCAGCCGCCGCTGCTGCAGGAGTTCGGTGCAGCTCTGCCCGGTCACTTCCCGCGCGACTCGGCTTACGTAAGCGGCGCTTACGCCGTGCGCTCTGGCGAAATCCTTGAGGTGGAAAGCGGCGTAGCGCGTGCGGATCTCGCTTAGCAGTTCCACGGCCAGCGCGTTCCAGTGCCGCAGGTTGGTGGAAAGCTGCAGGCAGTCCGCCAATTCCATCATGTGGAGGAACAAAAGCCCCATCTCCACCCGGTGGATGCGCCGGTACGCGCCGGGCGCCTCCACGAAACCCCAGAGCATGCTTTGCAGCAGGTGCTGGATGCTCGCCCGCTCCGACACGGGAAAGTACAGATACGGGATGCTGCTTTCGCCGGTGCGCAGCGCATCCAGCAGGAACTTGCCCAGCGCGTTGTCCCCGCCGACCATTTCCAGCGCAAAATCAAAAAACTCCGGCTGCACCAGAAAGTTCACCGCCACGTCGCCCTGCCCGCACAGCGCGATGGCATGCGTCGCGTGACGGTTGATCAGCAATATCTCGCCCGCTTTGAGCGTGACGGTCTCGCGGCCCCCCAGCGTGTGCACGGTCTGGCCGCTGAGCATCACCATGACTTCCACAAAATCGTGCCGATGAGGCGGAAAGGCTACGAAACGTGTATGCGGCCGCACAGTAATCATCTGCTCGTAAGGGATCAGGCGCTTTCCCTCCAGCAGGGCGGCGGTGGTGGAATAGAAAGCCATATCCAATGGACCGCTGGCAAGCAGCCGCCGTTCCTCCGGGGTGACAGCCGCGAAGCGCTCGATTAACTGCCGATCCATGCCGCACCCTCCCGTTCCCGACGTGCGCCGGTAAAGTTTGTCCCTATTATACCATGGACGTTTCCCCACGCAAAGCGGAGTACGGCAGCGCCGGTGGCGAAAACTGTCTGCGCCGCCAACCAAAAAAGGATTCGGAACAGTTTGGGTGGAATGGATAAACGAACGAAACAGGCTGGGCTAGCGCGCCAGCCTGACGAAAGGGGAATACCACATGACACACGGGGGTTTCACGCTGCCCGGCGAAGCGGGCTATGAATCCTTAACCCTGACCCTGTGCGACAAATGGGGTGCGGACTGCATACGGGATTCGGATGGCACGCAGTTGTCCGACGCCATTCTTGCCTCGGGCATTCCCATCTATTCCACGCTGTGTCTGGTGCGTTCGGTTAACGCATGGGCGGAAGCGCACCCGGACATGCTCCAGCGCAATTTTTTAATCACGGAGCCGATTTTGGCGGAAGGGAACACGCTGCGCGTCGATCCGCTGGCCGGGTTTTTTCGCGGGCAGTTCGCGCTGACGCCTTCGGACGACCCCAAGGCGTTCTGGCAGGTGTGGGATCGCACGGCGGGCGTAACGACGGAGGATTGGAGCTGGGACGGTACGCGCGTGACGATCCACAGCACTGTGCCCGGGAACCTGTATACGGTTTCCTTCCTTGCCACGCGCATCTGGGAAGAAATTTCCATGTACAACCATATCACCAACGGCTGGGGCGACCGCGAGCACCTGATGGCCGTGGAACCGCGCTACCCGGAGGTGCAGGCGGAACTGCTACGCTTCCTCGGCGAATGGTGCGAAAACCACCCGCATACCGACGTGGTGCGCTTCACCTCGCTTTTCTACAACTTCGCGTGGTTTTGGGGCGCGGATGAAAACCGGCGCACGCTCTTTGCCGATTGGGGCAGTTACGATTTCACCGTGAACCCCGTATCCCTGCGCGCGTTTGAAAAGGAGTACGGCTATGCCATGACGGCGGAGGATTTTGTGAACGGCGGCCGCTACCGCCCCACGCATAACCCACCCACCCCAAAGCAGCGCGATTGGATGGCCTTCATCGGCCGTTTCGTGCGGGATTTTGGCCGTAAGTGTGTGGACGTGGCGCACCGTTATGGCAAGAAAGCCTATGTGTTCTATGACGATTCCTGGATCGGGCTGGAACCGTGGAGCGGACATTTTGCGGAATTCGGTTTCGACGGGCTGATTAAGTGCGTGTTCAACGCCTTTGAAGCGCGTCTGTGCGCCGGGGTGGACGTGCCCGTACACGAACTGCGGCTGCACCCCTACCTGTTCCCCACGGGGCTGACGGGCGAGCCGACCTTTGCGCCCGGCGGGCACCCCGAGGAGGACGTGCGCAACTACTGGCTGCGCGTGCGCCGGGCGCTGCTGCGGGTGAAGATCGACCGCATCGGCCTGGGCGGGTATTTGCACCTTACGGAGCCGTTTCCCGCCTTTCAGGAGGAAATCGCGCACATCGCGGAAGAATTCCGCGCGCTGCGAACGCTTCACGAGGCGGGTGCGCCGCTTGCAAGCAACGTGCGCGTGGCGGTACTGCACAGTTGGGGTTCCTTACGTACCTGGAACTGCGCGGGCCATATGCACGAACATCCGGAACTGCCGCTCAACCACCTGTACGAGTCACTGGCGGGGTTGCCCTTTCCGCTGCGCGTCCTGTCACTTGCGGAAGTAGCGGAAAACGGCGTGCCGGACGATGTGGATGTGCTGATCAACGCCGGGCGCGAGGGCGACGCGTGGAGCGGCGGGGATGGCTGGAAGGATAGCAGGCTGAAAACAGCCATCCAGCGCTTTATTATGGGCGGCGGCGGGCTGATCGGCGTGGGCGAACCCTCCGCAGTGCGCGGGGAGAGCCGCTTCTTCGCCCTCGCGGACGTGCTGGGCGTTGATCGTGAAACAGGGTAGACCAATTGCATAAGCAAATGGAAGCCGAAACACACGCCGCACTTCATCACCGAAGGCTGGCAGCCCACCGCGCCGTTCCACAACCATGTACCGGGCGTATACGCGGTAAGCGCCCAAACGCAGGCGCTGTGGCTGCAGGGCGAGGACACCGCCGTAGCTGCGAACGAATACAGCCAAGGCCGTTCGGTATACCTTTCCGGCTTTACCACCAACGGTACGAACACGCGCCTCCTCCGGCGCGCCATCCGCTGGGCGGCGAAGCGCGAGGCGGAAGACGCCCTATGGACGACGGACGACCCCAGTTGTGAGTGCGCCTATTTCCCGGAGGCGAATCGACTGGTGGTTATCAACAACACCGGCGAAGCGCGAACGGCAAACGTAACCACACCCCACGGTGTATTGCGCTGTGAACTGCCACCGGGCGGCATGGCGTAACTCGCCTTACCGGCAGGGACAACGGACGAAGCATAACCATTGCTTTACCATCGCCACCGGCCCGGAAACAGAGCATAAAAAACGTTGCAGCCGTCCGGAAAACCGGCCGGCTGCAACGTTGAATTGGCGTATGGATGTGCTGACAAAGCGACGAAACGATGTTGCGAGCAAAACTTTATTCCAACAAAAACATCTGTCGCAGCATCGGCTGCACGCCGGTTGCGGCATCCATTTGCATATCCAGCACATCCTGCATATACGCATTCCACCGATCGACGATGGGGCTTCCCGCCTGCGCCTTTTCCGCGTAAGCCACGCCGTGTTCACACTCGTAATAGCCGAACACCGTTATCCCGTCGCTCCAGATGGAGTAATTGCGAATGCCCGCCGCCTTCAGCAACGCCTTCATCTCCGGCCAAATCTCATCGTGACGGCGCTTGTACTCTTCTTCCATGCCCTCTTTGATGCGGCCTTTCCACGCGAAACGCTCCATACGGCTGTTCCTCCTTATTTAAAAAGCGATTATATGTCAAGCTTTCTATTTCGAACCATGATCAGCAGTAAATATCCCCTGTCGCTATGTAACCAATGGCGTATTTCCCCTTTTACCATGCAGCAGCGGCGTATTCCCCCTGTCGCCTTAGAACCAGCAGGCGGGAAAGCGCGATGGGGTCGCCTGAAGGATGGACAGGCTTGTCGGATGGGCTGACCGCGTGTACGCACGCCCGAAGGGCAGGGCGGACGAACGGTCTGCCCGGACGACTATCCTGTACTCCAAGGGTGACCCCTCGCGTTCAGCCCGCCGTGTAAAAAGGCGACGCCGAAGGGCGCAGGGGCGAGCGGAAAGCCCCTGATCGCGCCTT
>JAJFVI010000148.1 GCA_021371895.1 Eubacteriales bacterium
CATGGCATGAAAACAGACACGAAACCCTGCTAGACTCACAATTGGCGTATTACGCCGTGATTTCGGTTGTCGGTTTGCCGCCGGTGACCCGTGGTAAAGGAGAAAGAAGCTTTGTCTTTTTTAAATTTTGTGCAAAAGATGCTCGGCCAGAGCAACGACGTGGAGGTCAAGCGCCTACAGAAGATCGCCGATCTGGTGCTGGTGAAAGAGGCGGAATATAAGGCGCTCAGCGACAGCGAATTGCGTGCCAAGACCGCGGAATTCAAGGGGCAGGCGCAGGGCGGCGCAACGATGGACGATCTGCTGCCCGATGCATTCGCGGCTTTCCGGGAGGCTGTGTGGCGCGTGGACGGCAAGCGGCTCTTCCCCGTGCAGGTGATGGGCGGCATCTGCCTGCATCAGGGCCGCATCGCTGAAATGAAGACCGGCGAAGGCAAAACCCATACCGCCACCCTGCCGGCCTACTTAAACGCGCTGACGGGTCAGGGCGTGCATATCGTGACCGTGAACGATTATCTGGCTAAATTTCAGGGCGAGTGGATGGGCAATATCTTCCGCTTCATGGGGATAAGCGTGGGCATTATCACCCACGATATGGATAACACCCAGCGCCGCGCAGCCTATGCCTGTGACGTGACCTACGGCACCAACAACGAGATGGGTTTTGATTACCTGCGCGACAACATGGTCATCCGCGAGGCGGATCGGGTGCAGCGCGGGCATGTGTTCGGCATCGTGGACGAGGTGGACTCCATCCTCATCGACGAGGCGCGCACACCGCTGATCATCAGCGGCCAGGGTGAACAATCCACCGATATGTACGAAAAGGCGGATCGCTTCGTTGGCCGCCTTAAAAACGAGGACGATTACACCATCGCCGAAAAGGAGAAGGCTGTCACCCTTACCGAACACGGCGTGGAGCTGGCCCAGCGCGCCTTTAACGTGGAAAACATCGCCGATCTGGATAACGCCGACCTGTACCACTACCTTATTCAGGGGCTGAAGGCGCATGCCATGATGAAGCGCGATGTGGATTACGTGGTGCAAAACGGCGAGGTCATCATCGTAGACGAATTTACCGGCCGCCTGATGACGGGCCGCCGTTACAGCGACGGGCTGCATCAGGCTATTGAGGCCAAGGAGCGCGTGAAGGTCAACCGCGAGAGCAAAACGCTGGCGACCATTACGTTCCAGAACTATTTCCGTATGTACCAGAAGATCAGCGGCATGACCGGCACAGCCAAGACCGAAGAAGAGGAGTTTCAGGGCATCTATAGCCTGGACGTCGTTCAGGTCCCCACCAATATGCCCATGATCCGCAAAGATGAAAACGACGTGGTGTATAAAACCCGCAAGGGCAAGTTTACCGCCGTGGTGGAGGAGATCGTAAAGCGTCATGCTACGGGGCAACCGATTCTGGTGGGCACGGTAAACGTGGAAACCAGCGAAATGCTCAGCCGCTATATCGATCTGCGCGGCATTCCCCACGAGATTTTGAATGCTAAAAACCACGCCAAGGAAGCCGAGATCATCGCGCAGGCGGGCTCGGTAGGCTCGGTGACCATCGCCACCAACATGGCCGGCCGCGGTACGGATATTCTGCTGGGCGGCAACCCGGATTATCTGGCCCGCCGCAAGATGCGTCAGGAGGGCCTCACGGACGAGCTGATTATGGAAGCCGTGGGGCATAATGAGGATGTGCCCGCGGAGGTGCTCGCCGCACGCGAGATTTACAACCGCTACTTTGCCGAATTTAAAAAGGAAGCCGACGCCGAGCATGAGCGTGTAATGGCGCTGGGCGGGCTGCACATCCTGGGCACCGAACGGCACGAGAGTCGCCGTATCGATAACCAGCTGCGCGGTCGTTCCGGTCGGCAGGGCGACCCGGGCAGCTCGCAGTTCTTCATCAGCCTCGAGGACGACGTAATGCGCCTGTTTGGCAGCGAACGTATCGCCCCGATGGTGGAACGCCTGGGCCTTGCAGAGGATCAACCGCTGGAGGCGGGATTGCTGACCAAGCAGATTGAATCGGCGCAAAAACGCATCGAGGGTCACAACTACGACATCCGTAAATCCGTTTTGCAGTACGACGATGTGATGAACAAGCAGCGCGAGCTGATCTACGGCCAGCGCAGCGATATCCTTAAGGGCGAAAACATGCGCGAGACGATCGTCAACATGGTGCATTTGATGATCGATTCGGCCGCAGAGCGCAACTTTACCGGCGAAGGCAGCTTCGACTGGAGCATAGAGGACGCGAAGGAATATCTGGAGAAGCTTTGCTTAAAGCCCGGCACGTTTGACAAGTACGCCGAGCAGCTTAAGGACATCGATGAACCCACGGAGATGACCAAGCTGCTCTATCAGGACGCGGAAGCTTTCTACGCCGAGCGCGAGGCAATGCTGGGCGGGATGGGCATCGACATGCGTGAGTTCGAGCGCGTTGTGATGCTCAACGCCATTGACCGCCATTGGATGGATCATATCGACGCCATGGACGACCTGCGAGACGGCATTGGCCTGCGCGCCTACGGGCAGCGGGACCCCGTGCAGGAATATCGCGCCGAGAGTTACGACATGTTTAACGACATGGTACACATGATCCGCGAGGATACCGTGCGCCGACTTTTCCAGGCTCGTGTAGAACGTCTGCCGGAACGCCACAAGACCGTGGACGTCAGCAAGACCCGGGAAGGCTTCGCGGGCGGCGAAGGCGCGGCCAATACCAACGGACAGGCCAAGAAGAGCGGCGCGCCGACCGACATCAACAAGCCCGGCGCCGTCGGCCGCAACCAGCCCTGCCCCTGCGGAAGCGGGAAAAAGTACAAGCATTGCTGCGGGAAGAACGTCGGCTGACGCCTCCTCTGGGGACGTCGGCTA
>JAJFVI010000149.1 GCA_021371895.1 Eubacteriales bacterium
GGCGAAAGCATGCCGGTGGATAAAAAAGCTGGCGATATGGTCTATACCGCGTCGCTCAACACCACAGGCACCGTGCGCTTTCGAGCGGAAAAAATCGTCAGCGACACGGCGCTGGCACAGATCATCAAACTGGTGGAGGACGCACAGGGCTCCAAAGCGCCTATCGCCCAACTGGCGGATATCGTATCCGGCTACTTTGTGCCAGCTGTAGTCGCTATCGCGCTGGCCGCGGGGTTGGCGTGGTTCTTCGGCACGGGCGGGGACGTTAAGTTCGCGCTGACCATCTTCATTTCCGTGCTGGTCATCGCCTGCCCCTGTGCGCTGGGGCTCGCCACGCCGACCGCCATTATGGTGGGAACCGGCAAGGGCGCGGAGAACGGCATCCTCATCAAGGGCGGCGAGGCACTGGAAACGACCCATAAGGTGAATACCATTGTGTTTGATAAAACCGGCACCCTGACCGAAGGCAAGCCGACCGTGACCGACGTGCTTACGTTTGGAGCCATGGACGCGGATGCGCTGCTGGGGCTGACCGCTTCCGCGGAAAAGGCGTCGGAGCATCCGCTGGGACAGGCGATTGTAAACGGTGCGCAGGCAAAGGGGTTACATCTGCAATCCGTGGAAGATTTCCAATCCACCACGGGGCAGGGGATCACAGCGGCCATCGGCGGGCTGCAGGTGCTCGCGGGCAACCGTAAACTGATGGAGGAACGGCGTATCGCCCTGATAGATGGGGAAGCCGCGGCCGACCGGCTGGCAGGCGAAGGCAAGACTCCCATGTATGTGGCGGTGGACGGGGTGCTTGCCGGCATCGTCGCCGTAGCGGACGTGGTGAAGGCATCCAGCCGCGCGGCCATCGAAAGTCTGCACGCGCTGGGCATCCAGGTGGCGATGATCACCGGAGATAACCGTAAAACCGCCGCCGCCATTGCCCTGCAGGTAGGCATCGACCGGGTTCTGGCAGAGGTGTTGCCGCAGGACAAGGCAAACGAGGTAAAAAAGTTGCAAGCCGAAGGCCGTATAGTCGCCATGGTCGGCGACGGCATCAACGACGCACCGGCGCTGGTGCAGGCGGATGTCGGCATCGCGATCGGCTCCGGCACGGACGTTGCTATGGAAAGTGCGGATATCGTTCTGATGCGCTCTGATCTGCGCGATGTACCCACCGCAATTGCTTTAAGCAAACGCACCATTCGCAACATCAAGCAGAACCTGTTCTGGGCATTCGGGTACAACGTGATTGGCATCCCGATCGCGGCAGGGGTGTTGCACCTGTTCGGCGGCCCGCTACTCAACCCGATCTTCGCGGCGGCGGCCATGAGCCTGAGCTCCGTTTCTGTGCTCACCAACGCGCTGCGGCTGAAGCGTTTCAAAGCGAACACACACTGAGGAAGGGGATTTTAAGATGAAAAGGAACACAAAACGCCTGTTGGCGGCGGTAGCAGTCCTAGCTGCTGCGGCGGTTCTGGTCTTGGTTTTCCAGTTAGTCGGCGGTAATCTGGATGTGGTCGGCAAGCAGTCCATAGCATCCTTTGACACGGTACTTAAAACGATTCCGGATCAGGTAAAGGCGGATGAGGCGAACGGCGGTTGGTCGCTGATGGCGCCGGATGGCACGGCTCGCTTCATTTGGAGCAAGGACTATTCGAAAAGCGCTTTACACGACGTGATGCTGGAGCTGGATGCGCAGCCGTTTGTGGCCGCAGGTTTGGACGCCGGCAAGCTGCCCGCCAATTATGCCTCCTACGATGGGATGTTGATGGTAGGAACCAAGTTGGGCAGCGACGAATTCCAATATAACGGCACGGCTACCCCGCTGGCTTCCTACGAACAGCTGGTCAACAAATACCGCTCCACGCTTAACTACCACACCGCGCTGGATCATTATGGTGTGAAACTTGGCGACGGCAACATGTTCGAGTGGGCGAAGGATATGACCAAGAACACCACGACCGGCAAGGATCAGGATAAGGATATTGTGTTTGTCCTCAACCCGGAGCCGCTGATTGCCGCTGGCGTTGACCCTGCCAAAGTCACCGGCTGGGTGTATGCGCAGGTCGCCGTGGAGGAAAACGGCCAGACCCTTCAGGTGTACAAATTCCTGAAACCGTTTAACATTGTTTGAACCGGGTAAATGTTGGGTAATCCATACCATGGCGGCAATGTGCCCGCCCGTTTCGGAAAGGATGATACAAAATGTCAACTACGATATTGCATGTACAGGGAATGTCCTGCGAACACTGCGTAAAGGCGGTCACTAAGGCGGTTACCGCGTTGAGCGGCGTGCGCGGTGTGGCAGTGGACTTGCAAGGGAAAACCGTGACTGTTGAGCACGATCCGGCAGGCGCGACCCATGCGCAGATGAAAGAAGCGATTGAGGAACAGGGCTACGATGTGGTAGCCTGAACACGAGCAGCCCCGTCAACCGCGGACGCGCGCGGTTGGCGGGGCTGCGGTTTTATTGCGAAAACGGTGGAACGGGAGGGAAACGCATGCTGCGGTTGTGCCGGAACGTACTGGTGGTGGACGACGAGCCCAAGATACGCGAAGTGGTATCCGCGATGCTGACCAGCAAGGGATACACCGTGTTTGAGGCTGCGAACGGCCGACGGGCGTTGGAGCTGTTCGCGGCGGAAAACATCGCGCTGGTTGTGCTGGACCTGATGCTGCCGGACATCGCGGGTGAGGACGTTTGCCTTGCCATCCGCAAAAAATCGCGCGTACCCATCATCATGCTCACGGCCAAAGCGGAGGAAACCGATCTGCTCAAGGGGCTGAACATCGGCGCGGATGATTATATCGTAAAGCCTTTCAGCTTAAAAGAGCTGGTAGCCCGTGCTGAGGCCGTGCTGCGCCGTTCGGAGGACGATCTGCTGCCGCTCACGCTGCATAGCAGCTTCCGGGACGGTGATCTTATGGTGGATTTTGAGCGGAATACGGTGAAAAAGCAGGGGACTAAAGTACCCTTTACGCCCAGCGAAATGAAACTGATGGCCGCCCTGATGAAACACCCCGGCAGGGTGCTGACCCGTAACGAGCTGATCGACCATGCCATGGGCAGCGAGTTTGAAGGGTTTGACCGCGCAATTGACAGCCATATCAAAAACATACGTCAGAAGATCGAGGACGACCCCAAAAATCCGGTGTACATTGTTACCGTACACGGGCTGGGGTATAAGTTTGGGGGCGAATAGGGTGTTTAAAAGCCTGCGTTCGCAGCTTTCACTGAGCATACTGGCGTTATTGCTGGTGATTATCCTGCTTATGGGCGTTGTGTCGAACTTGCTGACCAACCGCGCGTTTGAAACCTACGTACAACAGCAGGAGGAGGCGCGGATCCAGACCATTGTAAGCGACCTGGCCGCACAGTATAACGGCATGACCCGCTCCTGGGATGCCGATTTTTTGCATACCATCGGGATGTATTCGCTGTATAGCGGCTATCTGCTTAAGGTATACAATATAAACGGCGATATCCTTTGGGACGCGGAAAACCACGATATGACCCTTTGCGGGCAGATCATGGCTGAGATTACCGACCGCATGGAAAAGGCAAAGAAAACCGGCAGTTTCCAATCGCACGAATACGCCGTTACCCAGGGGCAGACCAAGGTAGGAAGCGTGACCATCAGCTATTATACGCCGTTTTTCTACAGTGAGAACGACCACCAGTTCATTAACACGCTCAACGCCGTGTTCCTCGGGATCGGCGCGGTGGCGGGCGTATTTGCGGTCGCGCTTGGCGCGCTGCTGGCACGGCGCATCGCGCGGCCGCTGGCACAAACCGCCGAAGCGGCAAAGCAGGTGGCGCAGGGGGAGTACGGCATTCGCGTGGCAAGTGATACCAATACGCAGGAACTGAACGATCTTGTCGCGTCTATCAACCATCTGGCTGGTGCGCTGGACGAACAGGAAATGCTTCGCAAGCGCTTGACTACCGATGTGGCGCACGAGTTGCGCACACCGCTGACCGCTGTAATGCTCTATTTGGAGGCGATGATCGAGGGGCTTTGGGATGTGTCACCTGAGCGCTTAAAGGACTGCCATGAGGAACTGACACGCCTGAGCCGCCTTGTGACGGATATACTACAGCTTGCCAATGTCGAAGGGGGTAACCTGCAGCTGCGCAAGGAAAAAGCTGATCTATTGGAAATTGCCGAAGCTGTAAGCGGAATTATGTCCGCACAGGCGAAAGCCAAGGGGCAAAGCCTCACGGTAACGGGAGAGCATGCTATCGTAAACGTGGATCGCGAGCGGATGCAGCAGGTGTTGATCAACCTGGTGTCTAACGCCATCAAGTATGCACCGCAGGATGGGCACATAAGCATCGAGACGGAGGTGACCCCGGATGCTGTGCTGGTGAGGGTGCGGGACGATGGCATCGGCATCGCAGAGGCGGAGCTGCCGCTCATATTTGAGCGTTTTTACCGTTCCGATCAATCCCGCGACAGGCGCACGGGCGGAACAGGCATCGGACTGACCATCGCCAAATCCATTGTTGCCGCGCATGGCGGTACGATCCGTGCGGAGAGTAAGCCCGGAGGAGGCAGTTGCTTTATTGTAGCCATTCCCAGGGGATCTGGCGAATAGAGGATTATGATGCTGGAAACCCAGGGATGGTTCGAACACAAGGATGCATGTGGCATTCGCAGATAACAATGTCATTGTTGAAACATACCTCTCTAATGGAGTGTGCCACGATGGACTAGAGGGAATAGAAACCTTAGCCGCTTCAAATTTAAGAAAGCCTTTACTTCCAGCGACCATATAAACCTGTTGTAACACCGCATAAATGAAAGCAATATAAAGAATCGGGTATTAGCGTTCTATCCCTCCGTCGCCTTTGAGTCGCCCTCATGGGCTTTCTTGGCACACTTGGCGCAAAGCTGTTTCCCAAAGCGGCTTTTGCTCCACGCGGCCATTTCATTTGTTTATACACTCTATTCAAAGGAAAAAGGGGAAGAAATGAAACTTGTTTCTCATGCTGGGTAGAATGCGCTTATGAAACGACTAATTTGACAAAACGTATGTTTTAAAGCACCGGAAATAGAACCAACGAATTTATCACACTACACAGACGAAAAAGGAATAACAATGCTTCGACAAGGATTGATTGTTTTGTGATAGATTGAGTTTAGTCAGCATCTTGAAGGGGTAAATTGAATCAATTACCCCTCAACTGTAGGTAAAATTGTAGGAACAACAAAAAATCATGTAAAGAAAAATCCCTGTAACCATTACGTTACAAGGCTTTTCTCTTTGGTGCGGGAAACAGGACTTGAACCTGCATGAAGAAAACCCTCACAAGAACCTGAATCTTGCGCGTCTGCCAATTCCGCCATTCCCGCAGAAGGTGGAACACGTGGTGGATGGGGATGGATTCGAACCATCGAAGTCTGCGACGGCAGATTTACAGTCTGCTCCCTTTGGCCACTCGGGAACCCATCCAAGATAACGACAAACAGTAGGGGAAATGGAGCCGGCGATGGGACTTGAACCCGCAACCTGCTGATTACAAATCAGCTGCTCTGCCAATTGAGCTACACCGGCAGGATGCCCAACCGCAGGTTAAGGAAAAATGGCGACCAAGAAGGGGCTCGAACCCTCGACCTCCAGCGTGACAGGCTGGCATTCTAACCAACTGAACTACTTGGCCACATGACTGGTGGGCCTTCAGGGACTTGAACCCCGGACCAACCGGTTATGAGCCGGCCGCTCTAACCAACTGAGCTAAAGGCCCTAACCGGGCAGGGGAAGTGGTGACTCCGAGGGGATTCGAACCCCTGTAGCCGCCGTGAAAGGGCGGTGTCTTAACCACTTGACCACGGAGCCACGCCACAGTCGCAGGATGGAAGTGAGTTGGTCGGGGTGAAGGGATTCGAACCCCCGGCCCCATGCTCCCAAAGCACGTGCGCTACCAGACTGCGCTACACCCCGTCTGCTTCAAGCCCATGCAGGCGACGAATGTTATATTACACAAACGCGGTTCTCTTGTCAATAGCAGATTACAAATTTTCTTCGCCTTAAAGCCCGCGCTTTCCTTGTTTACATGGCTTTTGCAGGCCGGTCGGTACTACGGCCGAACAGGTCATTCGTTCACTTGCGCCTTGGCACGAGGCGCGTCGGGCGCCACTGGGCGCACTACCAGCGCAGGCGGTGTAAAGGCCGCCCGCAGCGCGTCGTAGGATACTTCGGAATCCAACCATGCTTTTTTCAGGCTCTCTTCCCGCAGGATTACCGGCATCCGGTCGTGATACAGACTCATCTGCTCGTCGGCCTCTCGGGTCAGGATGGCGAAGCCGTCGTAGCCTCCACCCTCGTAACCACCCAAAAATGCACCGTAAACCCCCGCCAGGTACATCAGCTCTCCGCGCCGAGCTTCCTCCAGCAAAAAGGCGAACTTATCCTTCGTTTTCCGGCCATCAACGCGCCGCCATTCAAAAAACCAGCTCGCGGGTATCAGGCAGCGGCGTTCCCGCACCGCGCGCTGGAACATCGGCGTTACGTCGGCCTTCTCGCTGCGGCTGTTAATCACCAACCCGCCGCCGCCCACACGCGGGAAACCCCATTTCATGGGGCGCACGGTTACGCCAAGCCCTTCTTCCGTCAGGATGATCGGCGCGATCTGCGAAGGGTAAATTTCTCCGCCGTGCACCTGCTCGCTCACGGGCAGGCGACGCCTTTCCAGCTCCTTGAGGATTGCACGGGTTTTCACGTTTTCTTCTTCGGTGTCGATGTAATACCGTCCACACATATCCATCCCTCCGGGTATCAAGTAGACATGCAATTCTTAGCTCACTGGGTCTGTGTACGGCAAAGCAGGTCGATACAAATGCGATCGGCAGGGACAACCTTCTGGTGCCTCCACTGAACAGCGCCAATCCTCAAACCAGTATGAATGGATACATACATTATCAGAAAAACAGACTGCGAATGTCCTCTTCCGTCAGGCTCTCCAGCGCGGTTTCGCCGGCCAGCACCACGCGGTCAAAAATCGCGCGCTTGCGCTTGCTTAAGTCCGTTACTTTCTCCTCGATGGTGCCCTGCGCGATCAACTTGAGCACATCCACATCCTTCGTCTGCCCGATGCGGTGCGCTCTGTCCGTCGCCTGATCCTCCACAGCGGGGTTCCACCACGGGTCATAATGGATTACAAGATCCGCGCCCGTCAGGTTAAGGCCGGTGCCACCCGCTTTCAGGCTGATGAGGAACACCTGCCCCTCGCCGCCGTTGAAGCGGTCGCAAAGCTCCTGCCGGGTTTCCGGTTTGGTGGAGCCATCCAAATAAAGCGTCTTGACGCCTTCCCGCGAAAGCCGCTTGCGGATAATCTGCAGCATCCCAACGAACTGGGAGAAAATCAGGATTCGGCGTTTATCCCCCACCGCTTGCTGTACCGTTTGCACCAATAGCTCCAGCTTGCCGCTGGTACCCTCGTAATCGGGCAGGAACAGCTTGGGGTGGCAGCATACCTGCCTTAGTTTGAGCAGAACGCTCAGCACCTGCATCCGCGCCTTGGGCAGTGACCCGGAAGCCAACGCCGCGCCCACGTGTTCGCGCAGCGTTTCCAGCAGCTGGCTGTACACCGCCTCCTGCTCGGGCGTCATG
>JAJFVI010000152.1 GCA_021371895.1 Eubacteriales bacterium
CGGCACGCAGCGCTGCCGCGTCGGCCGGCGTACGAACGCCGGATTCCGCCACAAACACCGCCGAGGCAGGGATTAACGCCCGCAGCCTCCCGGCATGGGTAAAATCGACGGTAAAATCCTTCAGGTTGCGGTTGTTGACGCCAATCAGCCGTGCCCCCGCGGAAACCGCCGAGCGGATTTCCGCCTCGTCGTGCGTTTCCACCAGCGCGGAAAGACCCAGCTCGTCGCAAACGGTCAGATACCGCGCCACCGTACGTGTATCCAGCAGCGTGCAAATCAGCAGCACCGCGTCGGCGCCCATGCGTTTGGCCTCGTAGATCTGGTATGCATCCACGGTAAAATCCTTTCGCAGCATGGGCAGCGTTATTTCCGCGCGGATATCGCTGAAAATCCGATCGGAGCCAAGGAACCATTTAGGCTCCGTGAGGCAGGATACACAATCCGCACCCGCCGCCTCGTATTCCCGCGCAATGTCACAGTATGGGAAAGCCTCCGAGATGATCCCTCTGGAGGGGGAAGCCTTCTTCACTTCACAGATCAGCGCCATACGGTCGGTTTTCAGGGCGCGCTCAAAGCGGAAATCCCCTCTGGGCAAAAGCAGGGCTTCGCTGCGCATTTCTCCGAAGCCGACGCTCGCCATCGCCAACGCCACCCTTTCGGCGGCATGGGCCGCCAGCTCGTTAAGGATCATGCGCACCCTTCTTGTCTGTTGGATTCTTCGATAAACGCCGTGAGTTTGCGCATCGCCGCCCCACTGTCGATCAGCTGCGCGGCCAGCGCAACGCCGTCCGCAAGAGTTTCCGACTTGCGGCCAATGTAAAGCCCCGCTCCCGCGTTCAGTAGCACCGTGTCCCGTTTGGGCCCTTTTGCGCCGCTCAGAATCGCAAGCGTTATGGCCGCGTTTTCCGCCGGTGTGCCCCCCTCAAGGTCTGCTTTCCGGCAGGGGGTAAAGCCAAAGTCCTCCGGGCACACCACATACGTACGGAAGGTGCCTCCGCCGAATTCGCAAACAGTCGTGGGAGCGGACAGGGAAAGCTCGTCCAGCCTATCCTGTCCGTACACCACCATGCCGCGCTCCACACCAAGGTTGGAAAGCACCCGCGCCAGCGGTTCCACCAGCGCTTCGTCATATACGCCCAGCACCTGCATGCTCGCGGCGGCGGGGTTGGTCAGCGGGCCGAGAAGGTTGAACACGGTACGTACGCCCAGTTCCCTGCGTACCGGGGCGACATGCTTCATGGACGTATGGTATTGCTGCGCGAAGAAGAAGCATATACCTATGGTATTAAGCAGTTTCACGCACTTTTCCGGTGTCAGGCTGATGTTGACGCCCAGCGCCTCCAGACAATCCGCCGAACCGCTGCGGGAGGAGGCTGCCCGGTTGCCGTGCTTGGCAACCTTGATGCCGGATGCCGCGATTACGATGGACGCCGTAGTCGAAATGTTAAAGGAGCGCGCGCCGTCTCCCCCGGTACCGACGATCTCCAACAGGTTAAGTTGATGCTTCACCGGTTTGGCGTGTGCGCGCATCCCGGTGGCGCAGGCGGTGATCTCCTCAATAGTTTCTCCCTTGGCCGCCAGTGCCGTGAGGAACGCCGCCATCTGCACGGGGGAAGGCTGCCCGGTCATGATTTCGTCCATCACGGCCATTGCCTCCTCATACGTCAGGTTCTGGTGGTCGATCAGTTTTCTGATGGCTTCTTTAATCATGGTCAGGCTCCTTTCATACGTTCAGAAAATTCCTTAGGATCAGCGCGCCGTCTGGCGTGAGAATGGATTCGGGGTGGAACTGTAAACCGAAAATCGGATATACGGTATGCTGCACAGCCATCACCTCGCCATCATCCGTTTCGGCCGTTACACGCAGGACGCCCGGCAGGGTATTCCGTTCGGCCGCCAGGGAGTGGTAGCGCCCCGCCCGTATCCGCTGTGGCAGCCCCTGAAACAGCGAGCAGTCTGGGGATAGGTTCACCTCCGACTGGCGGCCGTGCATCAGGCGCTTCGCGTGGGATATGGTCGCCCCGAACGCCTCGCAGATGGCTTGATGCCCAAGGCACACGCCAAGCAGCCGGGTTTCGCTGCCCAGCTCCGCTGCGGCTTCCACGCATACGCCGGCGTCCCGTGGGTAGCCCGGCCCGGGCGAGAGAATGACATGGCTTGGGCGCAGGCTTCGCACTTGCGCTACCGTCAGTTCATCGTTGCGGATGACGCGGATATCCGGGTTCAGGATTCCGATCAGTTGATAAAGGTTGTAGGAAAAGCTGTCGTAGTTATCGATCAGCACAATCATGGTCAATCCCCTCCTGTGCAATCTCCAGCGCCCGCACGACGGCCCTGGCCTTATTGATGCATTCCAGATATTCATTTTCAGGTACGCTGTCCGCCACGATGCCCGCGCCG
>JAJFVI010000167.1 GCA_021371895.1 Eubacteriales bacterium
TATGGCACGCCTGATTCCAGACAGGACTGCCGCATCCATGGTATGGTCAATCTCACAACTATAGAATACACTGCAAAGAGGAGCTTTCAAAAACGGCACAACCAACCGTGGCAAAGCGTTTGCCTGTTACGGCAAGATTCAAGCAGAGCTTGCGCTGCCTCTTTATTTTAACGCTCCCTATTCATCCTGGCAAAGAGGCAGCGATGAGAACTCCAATAGCCTGCGACGAGAATTCTATCCCAGGAAAATAGATTTGGGTATGATTAAACAGCAAGGTCTGATACGCAACCTGCTCCCAGTGAACAACAGTCCAAGAAAATGCCTTGGTTGGAAATCTTCCACTCAAGTATTTCTTCACGAAGTGGCGCACTTGACATAGCAATGCATCTATCCTAAATCTATCCGGGTTACTGCGATGGTTGCTATTGGTATATAGTTATTATCAATAACTATAGTATAGATTGCTTACAGGAAATACCCCGATACGTACCCGACAATTCATGACAATCTTTGCTTATACAACAATGTTTGTGAGATACCGTTCACTCTTCGCTTGTATACCATTCTTTCATCTCGGTATGGTAGGGCAGGTTCAGAATATCTTCCACAAGACCCTCGGCTTGCGCGCGGCTGTGGCAGAACGGGTCCATCATCACCAGATCGACCAACAGGTTTTTGTCGCGGGTACGTATGGCTTCCAGCTCCATTTCAACAGGCGCGATACGGTCACGGTAGATATAGGCAAGGATTGCCTTGGGCAGCGGCTCGGTCGCGACCGGCTGGATGCCGCGAGCGCTGACCAGCGCGGGGATTTCTACCTCAAAATCCTGCGGTACGCCGGGTACGGAGAGTCGGTCGTTTAAAACGTTTACAATCAGCACGCGCTCGATATCGAAATAGAGCGATTCCATCAGCGGCACCATTTGCTCATGGGAGGCTTCCATGCCCACAAGGTCGGAGGCCTTCACCTCCGGGTCGTACGCCGCGCGTTTGACCAGTTCCACATTTTTATTGCTGTAGTCAAAGTAGTCCTTAAACCACGTATCCGGGTCTTCGTTCCACTGTTTTTCCACATCGGCGTCGGTGTGGTAGAACCAACCCCATGCGCCGCCGCCGGGGTTGCCCGTGTCGCCGATGGGAAACACCTTGTACCGCCTGTACATATCCACCATCTTAGGGCCGAGGCCATCAGAGAACTTGCAGGTTTTACCATATTCCTCAGCCTGCGTTGTCAGCCACTTGTCCACCAGCGGGAAAGCATCCTTGCCCTCGTAATGGAAGCGGTTGAGCCACACAAAGTGGTTGACACCGGGTATCTGGAACGTCATTTTTTTAGGGTCGAGGCCAAGCTTGTCGGCAAGGTTATACACACCCGCATAGCCATGGCACAGACCTACCAACTTTGCATCGGGATATTTGCGTTTAAGGTACGTAATGCCCGCGAGCACAGGGTTGGAAACCATGATCAGCCAGGCGTTGGGGCAAATGCGCGTCGCGTCCAAAAGCACTTCTTCCATCAGCCGGAACTGGTAGAAGTTGATCCAGAAGGCCTCGTCATGCATGATGTGCAAACTGCCGCCCCATCGGAAGCCCCACTTCTTTCCCAGCTCCCAGCCTTCTTTCCAGCCCTTGTAGCCTCCCACCAACGCTGTGCAAACCACAAAATCCGCGTCGCGCATGCACTCCTCGCGGTCGAGGGTTTTCACGATATTCAGGCTGATGCCAACCTCTTTGGAATAGCGCTGGCAAAGCGTATAGGCGGCGTCGAGGCGCTCGGCGTCGATATCCATAAAGCAGATGGTCGCGCTGTGTAAGTTGGGTGTCAGGCACAAATCCTTGATCATGTTCAGCGAGAAAATCCCGCTGCCCGCTCCGATAACACCAATTTTCATAATGCTCCTCTTTCCCTATTTAATGGAACCCACAGTGATGCCCTTGACGATGAACCTGCTAAATACGATGTATACCAAAAGCGGCGGCAGGGCACTGAAGGTCAACCCCGCCAGCTGGTAGGCCGGATCGCCCCCACGGGCATTCATTAGCGATGCAAGCGCGACCATTACAGTACGCTTTTCCATCTTCTGGATTAAAATCATAGGGGTGAACAGGTCGTTACTCGCGCCCAAGAAGTTGAAGATGATATTGATGGCGATCACCGCCATGCCCATGGGCACTACTACCTTGCGTACGATCTTGAAGTAGCCTGCGCCATCAATGGTGGCTGCCTCAATCATCTCATCGCTGATACCGGAAAAACTCGTAGTCATCAGCAATATTGTACCCGGCAGCGAAGTAGCCACATAGGCGATGATAACCGATATGAGCGTATTGTTCAAATGTATATTGCTCATCATGTAATACAACGGGATCATCGTCACCTGCGCGGGGATGAACATGGTGCTAATGATAAACAAGTACACAAACGTCCGACCCTTAAACCTGAGTTTAGCAAACGCGTAGCTTGCAAATACCGCAAGTAAGACTGACACCAGCACGCTGCATATCGCAATAATGAAGGTGTTTAAAAATGCGTCCAGTATCTTAAAGTTGCGAATCAGGAGATAGTAGTTGTTAACATCAAGACTCTGCGGCAGGGCGAAAGGGCCTTTACGGTACTCGCTCTTTGTTTTAAATGAGTTGATGCCCATAAAAAAGATGGGATACAGAAACGAAACCGCCATCACCAGCAATATCAGGAAAATTATGCTTTGGGTGAGTTTTTGCTTTACTGTATGTTTGCGCATGCTCAATCCTCCCAATCGTTGGCTTTGTTGGACAAGCGCATTTGGATAACGGTAAAGATGAGCACGATGACCAATAGGATCATCGCCAGCGCCGAGGCATAGCCTGGCTTGCTGACCGAACCAAAGGATTGGAGGTAGATCATATAGTCGATAGTGGTAGTATCATATCCCGGGCCACCCTTTGTCATGGAGAAAATATAGGGGAAAATGCCCGTAAATACCCAAATAACCGAGATCACGCAGGAATACTCGATCGTGCGCCCCAACATCGGCAGCGTCACATAGAAGAACCGTCTCCAAAATCCAGCGCCGTCAATCTCTGCCGCCTCAAATACGCTGGGAGATACGGAAGCCAGGCCACCCAGCCCCAGCATTGCCTGCCAGCCGATGTTGATCCATACCAGACAGAAAATGATAATGGCTACGGCGCTGACCGTGTTACCCAGCCACTCGCTTTTAAGGGCTCCCAGCCCAATTTCAGTCAGTATACGGTTGATCGGGCCATTATACCCGAAGAAGATGGAGAATAAATAACCGATCACAAGCGCCGAAATGATCTGGGGTATATAGAACACCACACGGAAAAACCGCCAGCCCCATACCTCCTCGTAGAGCAAAACAGCCACAAGCAACCCGATGATCAGTTGAATCGGGATAAAAGCCAGAAAAATCAGCGTATTTCGCAACAGTGTCCAAAATTCGCTACCGGTCAAAATGCGAACGTAGTTGGCAAACCCTACATTATTGCCGGAGCCAATACCTGTCCAGTCGGTAAAGCTCTTTATAAAGCCAAAAACGAGCGGATACCCACGAACGGCCAGTATCACCAATAGCGCCGGAATCACTGACAACCAGCCCTGTCGTGCCATGCGCCGCTTTAGGCGGGATGGGTAGCTATTTAACATTGCAGGTTCACCTCGCATAGACATTCAAGCATCGAGACGATACAAATTTCCGGGCTCCGCCGCTGCTCCGCTACCGTATTCAGCCCTCCGGCATCGTTGCCAGTATAGGCTCTGACATCGGCATGTTTCCTGCGTTTATGCCTTGCATAGCTATGTGGTCGCCTTTTGCATTAACGCACTGGCTGCCATTGATTAGGCTATCACAAGTCATACCCGGTTGTGTCACGGTACCCGAACAGCACACATATACGGCCTCGGCCGGCAGTTTTACCTGTAAGCCGATGGCTGCGCTTGTAAACAGGCAGGGGGAGGCGCGTCGCATTAACACGCCGCCACCTCCCCACCCCGCCCGTATAGCATGAATATGCCGCTATCCGCGTGGGGCGCTTGTACTTCCAGAAGCGGTTAAAGTTTACTTGCCGGCTGCTTTGTTATCCAGCATAGCGGCGAAATCGGCCACGCTCATCTTACCGGTCAAAACCAACGAGCTCTGTTTTTGTATTTCGGCATTCACGTCCGGCATAGTGGAGTTGTCCGCCCAGAAAACATAATTCATCGCTGCTTGATACTCTTGATAGAACGCGCCGGTATCCTTGATGCCCAGATCGGCAGCATCAATATCCGTACGCAACGCCATCTTTGAATTTGCCTTGTTCATGGCGGTCATGTTCTCCTTGTTGGAGAGGAAGGAGAGGAACTGGATTGCAAGGTCCTGATTCGGGCTTGACTTGGAGACGACAAGAGCCTGACCAGGGCCGCCGATGCAGGTATCCTTCACCATTACATCGCCACTGATATCCGGCGGATTGAGGAAACCGACGTTTTCTTCGCCCAAACCTTCGATGGCAGCGCTGGTGTTCCAGTTGCCGGTAGCGATAAGCGCGGAGTTGCCTTCCAGGAAAACATCGATCGGGTTTTGAATGGTGGCATAATCGATATTTACATAGCCTTTGGCATAAAGGTCCGCACCGGTCTGAACGGCGGTCAGGAAGCCCTGATCATCCGCGTACTTGGTCAGACCTTTGCTGTCGGAAGCAACGCGTTCGCTGCCGGAAGCCTGTACCCACCACGAAGCATAGGCTACGAAGAGCGCTTCGCCCCAACCGCCATCACCGGCCACGATGGGCAGATAACCGGCTGTCTTGATGGTTTCCATATCTTTTTCGAACTGCTCAACAGTCTTGGGCGGGTTGGCATCATAGTCCAAACCACAGGCGGCAAGCACCTGCTTGTTGTACAGGAAGCCGCAAACCTCGTTGCCGGAAGCAGGGTACGCGAGGATGGGGTTGCCAGCCGTAAAGTCCAACGTCATAATATCCCAGCCGAGGATTTTATCCTTATCGTCCTGGGGAATTTTGTCCTTAATGTCCACGACGATGTCCTTCATCTCAAACAGTTGCTGCCCAGCCCAGACATTGACGATATCGGGGCCGTCGGCGCCAGTGGAGGCGGCTTTAAAGGTCTGCATCATAGCGATCCCGTCAGAGAAGAGCACAATCTCGACCTTGACGCCCGGGTTTTGTTGCTCAAATTGTGTGGCGATCTTACTGATAGTCCACTCTTCCTGCGGGAGTTTTTGATCCGTGTCGGGTACCAGCGCATTTGAAACCCATACTAAAAGCTTCGCGTCCTCCGCCGACGCGCTTGCGCCAAACGAGAGAAGCCCTAGAACCAATACCAATGCCAGCGTCAACGACAGTACCTTCCTCATGATGAACCCTTCTTTCTTGAAATTAGCATGTATATCCATATACATTGCATACGATGTTTTGCCGCTTCTGTGCGGGGTAAAATCGGGTTTACTCCCCAACAATCTGTACACGCACCGTGCGCTCGCGTGCGCGCACCTGATCAAAATCAGCAAAGTAGATGCGGCCAAACTCACCCAGGGTGAGCTGACCATCCACAATGGGGATGGATTCAGAGCGGCCCAGCATCACACTTCGCAGATGCGCGTCGGTGTTCAGGCTCCACCAGGGTTCCTCATCGCGATCTTCTTTGGCAATTTTGATGTGCAGGGGGCCGGGATGGCCATATTGGCCTTGCGTTTCGCAGGTGGGAAACAGCTTGCTCAGACCATTGAGCATATCCTGCAATACCAGTTGAGTGCCATAAAAGTTCACATCGTCGGATTGCTCCTGAATGAGCACCGAGCATGTGGTGTGTTGGGAAAATACGACACAGATGCCGTTAGTGATGCCGGATTGCGCTACAGCAGCATTCACGCGGTCGGTCACATCGTCAAAAGTGGGGTGGGTTTCCGACTGGATGGCAAAGGTTTTATGAAATACCATGGCAGTATCCCTCCAAAGCGTTATAAATCGTAAAATTCCAGCCAAAGATGCATCTCGTGTCGCTCAAAGGGAGCGAGCTTTGCGCCGCGACCTGTCGCGCGTTCACCGGGCAGCCCTGAAATGAGGTTGTTCCCCGGTTCGATACCCAGAGCGTATTCGCCGCTGCGCATGCATTTCCACTGTATCAGGTAGGGCAAATGCGCCGCTTCGTACCCCAACCGTACGCCGATGCCCAGCGCAGGGTTTTCAAGCGATAGTTCCACAGTCCCCGCCTCATCAGGCATAGGAAAGTGAAAATACACATTTTCCTCAATGCCGGCCTCCGGCTGCGTGAGCGTTGCCCAGTCCGAAAGTCGTTGTTCGGCTGCCTCGGTGCGTGGCTCCACCGCAGCCCGTGCCTCGGGAAACCTCAACCTGAGGGAATCGCTGAGGAATGGGAAGCCGAAATTGAAATGGTACAGCAACAGATAATCCGTGGGAAGATTGTCGAGGTTTTCCACCGTATCATGGATGTCGATGCGTGCATTGGATAGCGTGGTGCGGATGCTTCGCGTCAGAGATAGATTGTGCCCCTCAATGGTAGTATCCCGACAGAGCGCGCCTGCTTCCAATACGTACTCATCGTCTTTGAAGCCCGCCCACTTCCAGCACTGCTCCGGTGGCAGGGTGCCGATGCGTCCATGCAGCGGCTGAAACTGCCCTGCCTCATTGGTGTAGTTCGGCCCTGCGTTTTTCAAACCGCAGGTCAATAACATCCCGCCACCAAAGTACCGGTCAAACTCTCCATTTGCAGGGAAGATGTTTTCCGGTGTGCAAACCCCATTGCGGGTAAGCAAGGAAATGTTCCTGCCCTTATAGCTCAATGCCCCGATATCCAGTGTACGTCCGGCATGCAGATCAAATTGCAGGCCACTCTGGCTGCGAACGCGGTACACCTTCATGCCCCGCGCCCGACCATCCTGAAGCTCCGCTTCGTCGATGGAAGCAAGTTGGTCCATGTTGACACTTAAGCGATAGAGTTCCTGTTTGGAATATCCGCCTCCCGCGATGATTGCCATGCAGCCGAAGCCTCCTTACACTTCCACAAACTCAATGCCCAGCATATCGCAAAGCATTTTCCAGCGCGAACGCACATCGCCGAGATTGATAACCTCATGGTGTGTGCCGCCGGAGGTGAGCCATGCTTCCACACACGTTTCAATGCCCGAATCGGGTCGCCAGAAAAAGTATGGCATTTCGCAGCCAGCCAAATCGCTCTTTGGTAAAATATCACCCAGAGCTAACACCAGCCGAAACTTGCCGTTGCCTGTGTACGCCAGCGATGTGAGCGTTGCTCGGCCTGGCTCAGGCGAAAACAGATGCGTGGGTGGGTTTTCCAATCCGCCTTCATCAAGGTAACGATCAATCAACCGTACTTTCCTATCCTTGCGGTGCGTAGCCCAGTTGCCTTCGCCCGCATGGCAGAAGATGATCGCCTGCTTGGCAAAGTCCATTGTGTACATCTCGGTAAAGTTGGCGTCGTTCGCGCCCAGCGCATGGGCCGCTGCCACCATGCTCGCACACATATAGTCGCCTTCGGCGGCATATCCGTAGCCCTCGGCAAGGAGGTTGGAGGCGGCATATAGCGGCAATTGCTTAAAACGACCGTCATCCGCAAACTGGTCAAAGTGGGCAGTATAAGCGTTGTATCTCTTTTCTTCCAGATAGTCCCTGAAGGCCAGGTACATCCGTACCGCTTCGGCATGCGCGGAATATCCCAGTTTGGGATCCACATCATGGGTCTGCCTGTCTTTTTCGATCTGTTCATCGATTCGGCTTGTTTCCACCTTTGCCATACGGGAAACGATGGAGCCAATGGTATCGTGGCACACCTCCGGCCCGATGAGCCGTGTAAAGGCATACTCGTCAGTCAGGATATCACCCATGCCGCACATACGCGAGAAAGCCGCGGTACGCATACCCTTTAAAACGCTGCGTGTATAGCAAGCTTTTGCAAAGTTTTCAATAAAGGTAAGAAAGCGCTCCCCGTGGCGATTGCCTGCGAAAAACTGGCAGGGGATGCCGCTCTTAAAGATGATATTGGCATTGTCCTGTGCGCCGTGGATGCCCTGATTGACCGTCAGGTCCAGTTCCACCCAACTATCAAGCACTTCCTGATCGGGCTGCACAACGGCAAGCGCAATCGGCAGACGGTTGTTTTCTAATGCACGCGTCAGGTAAGCGCCCTGCGAATAGGCCAGCAACACGATCACCATGCCGTCCATTTCCTGCGCATTATAGCCTTTCACAAGCTTTTCGATTGCCTCACGGTTGAGGCCAACACCATCAAAGGTCACATCCGCAACGGCCGACATGGTTTGTACCAGCTCATGGGCATAGCGGGTCTGTCTTTCAGTAATACCTGAAAAAATCGATTCATAGCCGTCGGTCATCAACCCGAGTAAGGCCAGTCTGGGCTTGCGAAGTTCCATGGGATCACGCTTCCTTTCTATGGTGAAAAAGCGGCGCAAACTGCCGGTACATGCGCAGGTATTGTGTATAGCCAATCTCGTAGGCTGCGGCGTCCTCTGCATCGGGCGCAAAAACATCCATCACAGCCAGACGGCCTGTTGCTGCTTCAAGGCTTGGAAACAGCCCAACTGCGAGCCCTCCAAGGATTGCAGCCCCCAAAGACGTGGTTTCCTGATTTTCCAGCGTCTGGAATTCCGTGTTGCAAATGCTGGCCTTGATGCGGCACCACAGCTCGCTTTTGGCTCCGCCGCCAAGCGATATCACTCGGCGTGGCGCAAGCCCCATCTGGTCCAGGCTTTCGCGGAGCATGTAGCCAACGCCCTCCATGATCGCCCGCAGGAAGCAGCCCCGCGTCGCGTCCAGCCCTACGCCAAAGAACACGCCTCGCGCGTCTTCGTCCACAACAGGGAACTGCATGCCTGTCATGTGCGGGAACATCGAAACACCCCGGCTTAAAGCAGGCTCCTTCGCGGCCAGTTGGTTCATGCGCTCGAATGCATCGCCACCCTCGTGGATCAGGTCACTGCAAAACTCGTTGCGGAACCATTTATAGGCGATACCTGCTGTCTGGTTGATCACAATTTTCAAAAGCTTACCCGGCACTACATGGCTGTAATACGTTACAGGCGACCATGCAGAAAACACAGCCAGATCCACTGTGGCTGCGATGCCCTGACAGGTGCCCGTAGTCTCGGTTACAATGTTGCCACCAATGTTGCCCGAGCCGAGCGCCGAGGCGACCTGATCCATCGCACCGGTTGTTACCCGTACTGTCTGCGGCAACCCCAGCGCTTTAGCGGCTTCAACCATTAGCCCGCCGACCACCTTACCAGAGGACCAAATGTCGGGAATTTTCGCCGCATCCAGCCCGCACAGGTCAAGCATTTCCGTCCAGAGCCTGTCCGACTGGATATCGAAGTAGCCGGTAGTACACATGAGCGCAGGATTGCTGATCGTATGCCCCGTCATCCGGTATACCAGATAGTCCTCCAGCAGCAGGAATTTTGCCGTTGTGCGGTATATGTCGGGCAGTTGATGTTTGAGCCACAGGAGCTTGGCAATCGGCGTATATCCGTTCACTTCGGGCAAGCCAGTATGCTGGTAAAGGTGCAGCTTATCCATTCGCTCGCCGATCCATGCGGCTTCCTCTTTCGCGCGGCTATCCAGCCACACAATGGCACGGTGGAGCGTTTGCCCCTGCACATCAACGGGGATCAACGTCTCTCCCTGCGTGGTGCAGGTGAGCGCAAGCACATCATTCGGTTCGATCCGGGCTTTGGCCAGCACCTCGCGCACGGCAGTACAGGCGTTA
>JAJFVI010000224.1 GCA_021371895.1 Eubacteriales bacterium
GTATCCATGTCCACATCCAGATAAGATAGATCGTTGACGGGCAAAATATCGCTCAGCGCCGCGCTGGCCAGCACCCGCAGGGGCTTGATGGAAGCGCCGATGTCCGGCGTATCCATGTTTATTTCATCATCGTCGCCCCAGTCCATGGGTGTGTCGTTCTGATAGCGCTGCCTGGCATCGGCCAGTATCGCGCCGCACGGTGCGACGAAGGTAAAGGACAGCGCCATCAACACGACCAGTATGGTCATCAGCGTCAGCCGTCCTTTTTTTCTTCTCATGTTCGGCTCGTCCCTTTCCAGCCTTTCCGTGTTTGAAAACGCGGATTTTCTACCCTTTATTATACATGATTACGTCTGGCTCGGCAAGGCCGGAGGCAAGATGCCCGCTATAGTTTTCGCGTTTCGTCCATCATTCTTTGCTCGTTTAAGAGCGCTTCCAGCAGATAAACGTTTCGGCTCAGCAACCAGCCCGCTTCCTCTACCGCCGTAACAAAATCCTGACTCATGGTGCGCAGGCCGCCCTGCTCCAAAAGCGGGCAAACCGCCCACGCGCGCGGGTCGAGTTCCGCGCGCACGCGAACCTCGGGGTTTTCGTCGTAACAGGCCACACGGATGCGCAGCGGGAAGATGCGGCACGCCAACGGCCGGTGTTCCCGGGGGCATTCGCCCTCGCACACCAGCCGTACGCCGCCCTTGAATAAACGGTCGTCATCCACCAGTTTATAATCGAACCCCTCGATGGGTTTGCGATACAGCTTTTCCTCAAATGGAAAAAGCAGCATTCCGTTTTCGCCCGTCTCGTCGGGTTGGCAGCATGCGGCACCGCACAGGCGGCCGCAATCCATTTTTAGAGGCGTCCGGTCGTTGAGCAGCGCTCGCGCGGCTTTCAGCGTTTTAATCACGAAAGGCGCGGCCAGCCACTCCATCAGATTCCCCATCGTTCATCCTCCCGCGCGCGGTGGTTTTACCGCACACACCATCGTTTATCATATCAAAGCGAGCGCCTGTTTTCAAGCGGCGGGGGCATTCTTTACCTAAATCAACCCAAATCTTTATCCCATATACCTTGCCCTGCGGATGGATACGTCGTATGCTGTGTGAGGCGCTGTGCGCAGACCTCCGCACACCAGCTTTACCGATTGACTTCACGGCTTTGGCGCGTTATGATGTTGCCATAACGGCGCCGCCGTAAATAAGGAGGATAACCGCATGAAGCTTGACACGCGCCGAACCGCACGCGTGGGATTCGCTTTTCTGTCCATCTGCGCATTCTGGCAACTTTACGACAGCGTTGTGCCCCTGATCCTCAAGTTCACTTTCGGTATAGCAGACGGGCCCTCGGGTATCGTCATGTCCATCGACAACGTGCTGGCGTTGTTCCTGCTGCCGCTCTTCGGCGCGTTTTCGGATAAAACCAATACGCGCCTTGGCCGCCGGACGCCGTACATCCTCGGCGGAACAGCCGCGGCGGTGCTGTTGATGAATCTGCTTCCCATTGCGGACGGCCTGCACAGCTTCTGGCTGTTCATCGTATCGCTGGCGCTGTTGCTGGTCGCCATGGGTACCTACCGCTCCCCCGCAGTGGCGCTGATGCCGGACGTGACCCCCAAGCCTCTGCGTTCCAAGGGCAACGCGATCATCAATCTCATGGGAACGCTGGGTGGCATATATACGCTGGTCGTTATGAAATTCCTTGTTTTTAAGCGCGAGGACGGCACCGACAGCTACACATGGCTTTTCCTCGCCGTGGCGGGGTTGATGATCGCAGCTGTAGGGGTACTACTGGGTACGGTGAAGGAAAAGAAACTGGCACAGGAAACAGCCGCAATCAACGATGCCTACGACGCCAGGGAGGCGACCAAGCTGCCTCCGGCCGAGCGGAAAGCCGAGGAGGAGGCGAAACAGAAAGCCAAGGCAGGCCTCAAGTCGCTTTCCCCCGAAGTGCGCAAGAGCCTGATGCTGATTCTCTTTTCCGTGTTTTTCTGGTTTATGGGCTATAACGCGGTGACAACCGTGTTCACCAAGTACGTAATCGTGCAATGGGGCTACAACCTGAGCACCGCCTCCAACTTCCTGATGGTGGCCACCGGCGCCGCGCTGGTGTGTTACGTGCCCGTCGGCATCCTTTCCTCCCGCTTCGGGCGCAAGCGGATGATCCAGTTCGGCGTGGCGCTGCTGGCGCTCAGCTTCGGCGTGCTGGGGCTGTTCGAAAGTTTTTCGCCGCTATTGTATGTGCTGTTCGTGCTGGTAGGCGTCGCCTGGGCGACCATCAACGTCAACAGTTACCCCATGGTGGTGGAGATCAGCAAAAGCGGCGATGTGGGCCAGTACACGGGCTATTATTACACCTTTTCCATGGCCGCGCAGATCGTAACGCCAATCCTCAGCGGCTACCTGATGCAATTCCTCGGCTACCGGATTCTGGCTCCGTACGCGGCGCTGATGGTAGCCATATCGTTCGTAACCATATCGCTGACCAAGCACGGCGACGCGAAGCCCGAGCCGCCCGCCAGCAAGTTAGAAGCCTACGACGCAGGAGATGATTAATATTGGTCTGGTATGCATGGGTGCTTTTACTCCTTGCGGCGCTTTCGGCGCTGTACCTGTGGCTCATTTTCCCACACCTGCACCGACCGGATACTGCCGCGCTGCTGCAAAAGCTGTATGCTCACCGCGGGCTGCACGATGGCAATCATGTCGTGCCGGAAAACAGCCTGGCCGCTTTCCGGCGCGCTGTGGAGGCGGGGTACGGCATTGAGTTGGACGTACAGCTGACAGCCGATGACAAGCTGGTCGTCCACCACGACGAGGACACGCTCCGCGTTTGCGGGATAGCTTCGGTGATTCGCACCACCCCGTACGCCGCATTGCCGCCACTGCCGGACGGCAGCCCCGTACCGACCTTTGCGGACGTGCTTAAACTGGTGGACGGGCGTGTGTCGCTGATTGTGGAAATTAAACCCTACGACAAGCCTGTGAAGAACGCCGCGGCCACGCGCGATGCGCTGCGCACATACACCGGCCCCTATTGTGTGGAGTCTTTCCACCCGTTGATCGTCCACTATTTCCGAAAAAACGCACCGGACGTGGTTCGCGGCCAGCTCGCCATGGGCGGTCGGCGTAACCCGACGGAGGTCGGCATCGTGTCGTTTTTCGCGATAAAATATCTGCTGGTGAACGTTCGGAGCAGGCCGCATTTTGTGGCCTATGCATGCGCCTCGGATCATAACCTGTCCATGTGGCTGATGAAGCGGATATTTCATCCCTTGCTTGTCGCTTGGACGATCCGTGATCAAAAGGCGTTGGACGCTGCACGCGAGAATTATAATATGCAGATTTTCGAGCTGTTCACCCCCGACGCATAAGCCAAATCGGCATAAGGCATGGTCAGGGCCGTGCCTTTTTATTTTGCACTTAAACTCCCCAACGGTCGTTGATATTGCGTACGACCGCTATTCGTGGTAGAATACGGAAGGCTTCTCCTACCATATTTTGCGGTATTCCGCTACAAACGGTTTGGAAAGGCGGCGCTTTTTTGCAATTCTGCACACTTTTCAGCGGCTCCAGCGGCAACGTCGTTTACCTTGCCTCCGAACACGGCGCCATCCTGATCGATTGCGGGATGAGCGGCAAACAAACGTTGGATGCCATGGCGCGCGCAGGGCTTGACCCCGCGTCCATACACGCTATTTTGATTACTCATGAGCACAGCGACCATGTAAAGGGCGTAGGGGTGGTGAGCCGTCGGCTGGGCGTGCCTGTGTACGCTACCCAGGGCACCTGGGAGGGCATGGTTGCTTCCGTCGGGGATTTACCCGCCCGCCAGCGCGTCGTTATCGGCGCGGAAGGAAGTTTCTTTTTAGACGATATGGAGATTGTGCCTTTTTCCATCCCCCACGACGCCAACGATCCCGTGGGGTACCGCATTTTCACCGGCCGGCACAGTATTGCGGTCGCTACCGACCTAGGATTTTTCTCTCAAACGGCATGCGACGCAATTACCGGCGCGGAGATTGTGCTGCTGGAAAGCAATCACGATCCGGAACTGCTGAAAAACAACCCTCATTATCCCGCGCGCCTGAAAAGCCGCATTCTTGGCCGCAAGGGACATTTGAGCAACGACGCGGGCGCGGAGGCTGCGGTACGCCTGGCCCAATGCGGTACCAAGCA